>NZ_CP119421.1:1837500-2137500 GCF_030506305.1 Porifericola rhodea
CATAAGTAACGATAATGCGGGTGAGAAACCCGCACACCGAAAGGCTCAGGTTTCCTGATCAACGCTAATCGGATCAGGGTTAGTCGGGACCTAAGGAGTAGGCGAAAGCTCAATCCGATGGACAACGGGTTAATATTCCCGTACTGGCTTATTATAGTGATGGGGTGACGGAGCAGTGACAGACTCGCGCACTGACGGAATAGTGCGTTGAAGCCCGTAGGTATACTTTTGGTAGGCAAATCCGCCGAGAGTGCTGAAAGGTGATAGTACCGCGAGGCTACGGCCAAGCGGATAGTAGTCGTAATCATACTTCCAAGAAAAACCTCTAAGCGTTTAGTAATAAGCTACCCGTACCGTAAACCGACACAGGTAGCCGGGAGGAGAACTCTAAGGTGCTCGAGTGAGACGTGGCTAAGGAACTAGGCAAAATGGTCCTGTAACTTCGGGAGAAGGGACGCTTCCTCTACTTTGGTAGAGAAGCCGCAGTGAATAGGCCCAGGCGACTGTTTAACAAAAACACATGGCTTTGCAAAATCGAAAGATGAAGTATAAGGCCTGACACCTGCCCGGTGCTGGAAGGTTAAGGGGGGATGTTAGGGGTAACCCAAAGCATTGAACCGAAGCCCCAGTAAACGGCGGCCGTAACTATAACGGTCCTAAGGTAGCGAAATTCCTTGTCGGGTAAGTTCCGACCTGCACGAATGGTGCAACGATCTGGGCACTGTCTCAGCCACGCGCTCGGTGAAATTGTAGTTCCGGTGAAGATGCCGGATACCCGCCACGGGACGGAAAGACCCCATGAACCTTTACTATAGCTTCACATTGACATTGGGTAAAAGATGTGTAGGATAGGCGGGAGTCTAGGAAGCGGTGTCGCTAGGCATCGTGGAGACAACCTTGAAATACCGCCCTTCTTTTATCTAGTGCCTAACCCTAACGGGGACAGTGTGTGGTGGGTAGTTTGACTGGGGTGGTCGCCTCCTAAAAAGTAACGGAGGCTTCCCAAGGTGCCCTCAATGCCGTCGGTAACGGCATGTGGAGTGCAATAGCATAAGGGCGCTTGACTGTGAGACCTACAAGTCGAGCAGGGACGAAAGTCGGGTATAGTGATCCGGTGGTTCCGCATGGAAGGGCCATCGCTCAAAGGATAAAAGGTACTCTGGGGATAACAGGCTGATCTCCCCCAAGAGCTCACATCGACGGGGAGGTTTGGCACCTCGATGTCGGCTCGTCACATCCTGGGGCTGGAGAAGGTCCCAAGGGTTGGGCTGTTCGCCCATTAAAGTGGCACGCGAGCTGGGTTCAGAACGTCGTGAGACAGTTCGGTCCCTATCTGTGGTGGGCGTAGAAAGCTTGAGAAGTTCTGACCTTAGTACGAGAGGACCGGGTTGGACGAACCGCTGGTGTGCCGGTTGTGGTGTCTACTGCACCGCCGGGTAGCTACGTTCGGAAAGGATAAGCGCTGAAAGCATCTAAGCGCGAAACCTTCTTCAAGATGAGGCTTTCCTTGAGGGTCGTGAGAGACGATCACGTTGATAGGTGGCAGGTAGAAGTATAGAAATATATGTAGCTGAGCCATACTAATTACCCAATAGTCTTTCTTATGCAGATCTTTACTTAAGTTTACCTCTCTCTTACACGTTTCATGTCAACAATATTAGTGGTAGTCAGTTGAGTTCGCTCAACACACCCAAGATCTTAGGGTGGCTTTAGCGCCGGGGATCACCTCTTCCCATTCCGAACAGAGAAGTTAAGCCCGGCAGCGCCAATGGTACTGCTATCCGCGGGAGAGTAGGTCGCCGCCTTTCTATAATTAGCCTTGTGAGCTTTGTCTTGCAAGGCTTTTTTTTGCCCTTTGCCTTCCCATACAGCCTATCACTCGCCATTCCCCTACTCCTACCCCACTACCTTCAGTCTAACCCATCTTCTAAATTAAGTCCTCTTCTAACTTACTCAACTCTTTCCCCCCATCCATATACCAAAGCTTACACCGTATCCCTCAATGAAATTAAACTCTATGAATAGTCTAAATCTTGCTTCAATTGAAACTCCCACCCTACACACAATAAAGATAAAGAATCAATTCACGTAGATGACGCAATTGCATGTATAGTTGTATCAAAGGATAGGCTGTTAAATTAGATAATACATGATAAGTGGACAAAAATTACAATATGTGTAAATAATAAATGCTGTTAAATAACAATTTCGTTACTCGCTTAATAAAACCTATCTGACTATGGTGCAGATGAGATATTCAATTAGCTTATCATCGCTCATTAAGATAATAAAGACTTATAACTGATATTTAGGTGATTAATTAGATATGTTAAAATCTTAAGGTATATTTAAATTTGTTTACTTTTTTGGATAAATCATATATCCCCACAACCTATATATTAATGGATAATGCAATTATAGAAACCAGTGCTTATGCGAGGGCTGGTCTGTTAGGGAATCCTACAGATGGATATTTTGGGAAGACAATTTCCGTAATAGTAAGAAATTTTGGTGCACGAATAATGCTATATCCTTCTCCTGAACTACATATAGAAGCTCAGGAACAGGATGTAAATAAATTCAGAAACATACATCATTTAATAGATTCAGTGAACCTTACAGGGTATTATGGTGGGTCCAGATTAATAAAAGCAGCGATAAAAAAATTTGGAGAATACTGTGAGCAAAATTCTATCAAAATTGTTAACAAAAATTTCACAGTAAGGTACCACTCTTCAATCCCCAGACAAGTAGGACTTGCGGGTTCTAGCGCAATCGTTACCGCTACTATGAGAGCTTTAATGAAGTACTATGAGGTTGTTATCCCTAAAGAAATATTACCATCTATTGTATTGTCTGCGGAAGTGGATGAGCTGGGAATAAATGCAGGGCTACAAGATAGAGTGGCGCAAACCTACGAAGGTTGCGTATATATGGACTTTGATAAAAAACACTTGCAGGAAAAAGGTCATGGAATTTATGAAGAGTTAGAACCTTCACTCCTACCCAATTTATACTTGGCTTATAAAACAGATCTAAGTAAGGTTTCCGGAGCAGTATTTAATAATGTAAAAGCGAGATTTGAAAAAGGAGATGCCGAAGTCATACAGACGATCTCGGAAATAGCAGATTTGGCGGAAAAGGGAAAGAGCGCAATAAAAAATAAAGATTATGATACTCTAAACACACTTATAAACACCAATTTTGACAAGAGATGTAAAATTATGAATATAAGTGATAGCAATATGCAATTGGTAGAGACTGCACGAAAATGTGGTGCATCAGCAAAATTTACTGGCTCTGGAGGGTCAATCATTGGGATATATAAAAATGATGAAGTATTAAATAAGCTAGTGATTGAGCTGAAGAAGATTAATGCAAGAGTAATTAAACCTTATACCGTATAAAAAATATAAAATGGTAAGAAAAGCAGTAATTCCCGCAGCCGGATTGGGTACAAGATTTTTACCGGCTACTAAAGCGCAACCTAAAGAAATGCTTCCAATAATTGATACACCTACCATACAGTATGTTGTACAGGAAGCAGTAGACTCAGGAATAGATGATATTCTCATTATTTCTGGAAAAGGTAAAAGAACTATTGAAGATCATTTTGATAGAAATTTTGAGCTGGAGTCACGATTGGCAGAAAAGCAGGAGGAAAACTTTTATAACGAAATAGTGAGGTTAGCGGATATGGCGAACATCCACTTTATCCGTCAGAAAGAAATGAATGGTTTGGGTGATGCTATCTATCATGCACGTCAGCATGTAGGTAATGAGCCCTTTGCGGTGTTATTAGGAGATACAGTCGTAGACTCTGTAATTCCAGTAACACAGCAGCTCATAGATACATATGAGCAATATCATAGTACAGTAATCGCAGTAGAAGAAGTGCCAGCTGACAAAGTATCCAGATATGGAATTGCAGGCGGGAAGAAAATAGATGATAAAACAATGGAGGTTAGTGAGCTGGTAGAAAAACCCAGTCCTGAAAAAGCTCCTTCAAATTTAGCAATCGCAGGAAGATACATTCTTACACCAGAAATTTTTCAGGCTATAGAGCAAACGCCAAAAGGTAAAGGAAATGAAATCCAGTTAACAGATGCTATGCACCTCTTGATGAAAAGAGATACAATCATCGCGAATACCATAGAGGGAAAACGCTATGATATTGGCAACAAGCTAGATTTTTTAAAAACAACTGTGGAGTTTGCGCTGAAAAGGAAAGAGTTTGCTGAACCATTCTACCAATACATGAAGGAGCAGGTAGAAGAATATGAGAAAAAAAGAAAATAATACTAATTCTTGATCATACAACCTGTAGGGTGGGTATCATCATCTACAATTGGTTTTCCTTGCAGAGTTGCATCAAGAGCATTTTTCAAAAAAGTATGCGTTACATCAGAGGCTACCTGGGGGTTATCATCTATTGAACCACGATACAGTATTTGATAACTTCCCCCTCTTTGTTGAAGGAGGTAGGCCTGAGGTGTTTTTTTAGCATTAAAAAGAGAAGTAACTTTTTGCTGGCTATCAATTAAATAAGGAATATTCCAGCCCATCTCACGCACTTTTTCTGCCATTTTGCTAGGGTTTTCCGCCGGACTTTGCTTAGAATCATTAGGGTTAATCAGCAAGAACTTAACACCTTTTGAGCGATATGTATCAATCAAATTACTAATTCGCTGATCATATAGCTTTGCATAAGGACAATAATTACTGGTGAAAATAACTACTACGGCTTTGTTTTCACCTACATTAGACAAACTTACTTCTTTACCATCTACAGCATTAACTAAAGTAAAGTCGTCAACACTAACCACCTGATTATTTGGCAAAAGAGACAAAATATGAGCTATTACTAATAAGTAAGTGAACATACGTATATAATATTATGTGCTAAGCACAAAAGATAAGAAATATATAAGCTATAAACTGTTATAGTGTAATATATGGGTAAGGTTAGTAACGAAAACACATTTTCTTGAGTATGCCTGGACAACTAATAATCAGACATTAAAAGTTATAAAAAAGTTCTCTTCTTGAACTATATGAAGAGTATACATCTCGTGCTGATCGGCCACTACAATAGCAGCCTCTAACATAGGCTTTTTAGGATAGTAAAGGTGCTGCACCAGTATGTTGGCTTTAAAGCTTAAATTTTTTCTGCCATGTAGTTTGTATAAGCTTTCTTTAGCGCACCAGGCCAGGCATAGTTTTTCCAAGTCATAGCTAAAGATTTCCCATTCGGAAGTATGCAGAAATTTATGCTGAACCCTGATAAGCTTGTCGCTGGGCTTTTCTATATCTATACCTACAGGGCTCTCTAGATGTACTATAGCCGCAGCATGCGGATAAGAATTAGCCAGAGAGATATGTATAGAATACTTTTTGATATGAGGTTTACCGTGTGAATCTTTGTACATCTCAAATTCATGAATTCCAATGGATGCGAGTAGATCACGTAAAGCAAGCCTGCCTGCAAGAAATTCCGCTTTTTTTTGAGGATGTCGTATCTTCAATAACAACTGGTACTCTTCGTCATTAGGTTGTAGCAGATGAAGAAGGTCTGTCCAGGGCACATCTATTTTCCAAAGTGCCCAACTCAGCTTGTCGTTTATCTTTACTATTTTTGTTAAAGCCATTGCAATTACAAAGGTATTTTTTTAAATGAATGTTAAGCAATCAGCAGCGAAATATGAGAAACAAGCCGATACAAGTAAATAAGCTTCATAGCCTGCAAGGGCACAAAGACTGTGTATACGCGCTAAGTAATGGACCTGATAATAATATTTTTTTCTCAGGTGCAGGAGATGGTATGGTAGTACAGTGGAGTTTAGAAGACACATCTAATGGCAGAATAATCGCGAAAGTACCCACTTCAGTATATGCTTTATACTATGAGAAAGAAAGAGGAAATCTAATAGTAGGCCAAAACTATGAAGGTATTCATGTGATAAATATGCATACCAAACAAGAACTGGGTTCCGTTAAGATAACGAGCTCTGCCATCTTTGATATTAAAGTCTATCACGAAAATATTATTATAGCCGCGGGAGATGGCTCTATTACAATAGTGAGTTATCAAAAATTAAAAGTATTACACCAGATAAAAGATAGCCATAAAAGTGCTCGTAGTATTGCTATCAACCCCGTGGCAAAAGAAATGGCGGTAGGTTACAGCGATAATAAAATTAGAGTATATGACTTAGAAAGCTACAAGCTAAAGTATGAGGTTGAGGCGCATGATAACTCTGTATTTACGCTCAGCTATAGCCCCGATTATCATTGGCTATTGTCTGGTAGTAGAGACGCTCACCTTAAGATATGGGACGTTAACGAACACTATCAACTACATGAGTCAATTGTAGCCCATATGTACTGCATTAACAACATAACATATAGCCCTGACGGTAATTACTTTGCAAGTTGTAGTATGGATAAGTCAGTAAAAGTGTGGGATGCCAAACAGTTTAAACTTTTAAAAGTAATAGATAAAGTCCGGCACTCAGGGCATGCCACATCGGTAAATGCTTTAATATGGAGTGAGTATGTAGATGCACAAAAGCAAAATCCGTTGATTTCTGCGAGCGACGATAGAAGCATTTCCGTCTGGCAACTGGATTTGTACAAAAAAGAGAACAATTATCAGTAAATTAAAAGCAAAATATTGCTTAATCGCATTAATGATAAATATTATGTCCGTTATGACTGCTATGGCAGTTTGAGACAACTAAACTCCCTAACTAATGAAAATTACGCCCTTAGAAATACGACAAAAAGACTTTGAGAAAAACTTTAGAGGTTACGATAAAGATGAAGTGAATGCCTTTCTTCAAACACTTTCACAGCAGTGGGAACGCATACTAGAAGAGAACAAGGAGATGAAATACAAGCTGGAGTCTTCACAAAAGGAGGTAGAAAAACTACGAGAGGTAGAAAGCTCACTTTTTAAAACACTAAAGACTGCAGAAGATACCGGGGCAAATATGATTGACCAGGCCCAAAAAACAGCTGATCTAAAAATGAGGGAAGCCAAACTTGAGGCAGATACCATCATCGGTAATGCACACTCTAAAGCAAAAGACATACTGAGCAGAGCAGAGTATAAAGCGCAAGCCATCATAGATGCGATGGAAGAGCGTGTAAAGATGCTGAAACAGAGCTATAAAGCAGCGGAGAACGATTACGAAAGTCTACTTTTTGAACTTAAAAGTCTGGCACAGAAAACGTTGCAAAAAGTGGACAAGGCCGAGGCTCAGCAGAGATTTAATATAGACGCAAAGGTAGAAGAAGCAGAAAAAATAGTAGAAGAATATAACGAGTTTCTGGCAAGGCAAAAGGAAGAAGCTATACAGCAAGAAGCAACTTCTTCTGCCAGTAAGCCAACTATTGAAGAAAGCACAGATTCCCCCACAGAATCAGCAGCGCATAAAACAACTTACGAACACTCAGCCCCTCCCAGAGAAGAAAAGAAAGGCGGTTCTTTTTTTGACAATATAGATTGACATTATGTATGGGGAAAATAGAGTTACAAGGGCTGGAGTTTTTTGCCTATCATGGTTTTCATGAAGAGGAGCGTAAAATAGGTAATCGTTACGAAGTGGATATTAAAGTAGAAACGGACTTTGATAAGGCTGCTGCAGACGATATGCTAAAACATACCGTAGACTATGGCCAGTTGTATAATATCATAAAGGAAGAAATGGAACAGTCTACTAAGTTACTTGAAAGGCTAGCTGGAAGAATTGCGGAGCGAGTATTCAAAGAAATTTCAGTAGTAGAACGGCTGGAGGTTAGTATTTCCAAACTAAATCCCCCCTTAGGAGGTTTGTGCAAAAAAGCTAAAGTAAGCTTACATAAAAGTAGATAGAGCATGAAAGCCTTGTTGTTGATTCTTATGGTCTTCGGAATAACTGTGGACAAACCTACTTATGTTATTTATAACGAAAAGGGCAAATCTGAAGACTACGATAAAATGGTTAAAAAACTTAGCCAGGCTGATGTTGTGCTGTTTGGTGAATTGCACAACAATGCATTGGCTCACTGGCTTCAGCTTCAACTCTTAAAAGACTTACAAAAAGAGGGAAACACCCTTGTGCTTGGAGCAGAAATGTTTGAGGCAGATAATCAGATAATAATTGACGAATATCTGGCGGGCCTTATAGAAGCAAGACACCTGGAAAGCGAAGCCAAAATTTGGGATAATTATAAAACGGACTACAAACCCCTATTAGAGTTTGCTAAAGAACACCAGCTGCCGTTTGTAGCTACCAACATACCTCGTCGGTATGCAAGCCTCGTAGCCAGGCAGGGCTTAGACAGTCTGAAAAACTTAACGGAAGAAGCTAAATCTTATATGGCTCCACTCCCTATAGTGATAGATATGGAGCTGCCCTCCTACCAAAATATGTTAGAAATGATGGGAGGGGGCAAGAACTCCTCCCAACACAATGGCATAGGAGCCGAAAATATGGTAAAGGCACAAGCTATAAAAGATGCTAGCATGGCTCATTTTATTCTTCAAAATCTGGAAGAAGAAAGTACCTTCCTGCATTTTAACGGCTCTTATCACTCAGATAATTTTGAAGGAATTTACTGGTACTTGCAACAAGCCAATCCTAATCTAGATATTGTCACTATTAGCACCAAAGAGCAGGAAGATATAAGTCAGTGGAATAAAGATTTTGAAAATGTAGCTAACTATATTATTAGCATACCAACAGATATGACAAAAACGTATTAAAGAGAGGTTTGTGTCCTTACTGTACCTCATTCAGAAAAGCTACCTTAGCTTTAGCCAATATCTCTTCATGGTCAAAAGCCAGTTCCGGTAGTTCATTCAAGTTAAACCATTGGGTGGCGGCAGCATCAGAGGCTGCCTCCGGCGAAACAAGTTTAGCATCTACCTGGGTATAATACGAAACTGAAATTGCTCTGCCCCGAGGATCTCTGTCCGGCTTTCCAAATGTATAAAACTGCTGTATCTGCTCTACCTTAATGCCGGTTTCCTCTTCTAGTTCGCGGGCTGCAGCCGTATCCAAGTCCTCATCATCTTCTACAAAACCTCCTGGAATAGCCCACTTACCCTGAAATGGATCGTTCTTTCTCTGAATTAGCAATACCTGTAGTTCTTTATCATGATAAGCAAAAACTACAGCGTCTACAGTTACTTTAATATTTTGAGGATACCCCATAACATAAATGTGATTACAGATACAAATTAAAAATTACCTAAATGTAAGAGCTAGTTAATAAGGCAATAAAAAAAAGAGTGGATTGTTGAAGACAAAAGAAAAAAAATTAATGTGCCGTGATCTACCAATGTCATCTAGAAGAAATAGGGGTAAAATTCCCCAAGAAGGTGGACTAATTGTCCTTAAATTCTACATAAGCATCACAGCTATTGGGAGTTAGTGTGTGGTAAGGTATAGGTTGTAAATTGTCATTTGAGCTATTTATTTGATGTGTGACCTCCTTTTGCGTAGCTATTTTTTTGTCATCTTCATCTTCGCAAGATAACATAAGGCCAAGTAATAGCGCATAAAAGCTAAAAGTTAGTAGTAGAGAGAAAGAGTGTTCGTATATTCTATTATAAAGATTTTTGCTTTTCATCGGACTTAATAAAGGTAAAACCACGAGCATCATTACCTTCATAAAAGTCAACTTCCATACCAAGCAAAAAGATAGTATCCTTCTTAGCTATATAAACAGGCACATTATCAAGGGTAAACTCAGAGTCTCCCTGTCCTTTTTTGTCGAAACCCAATACATAAGATACACCGGCACAGCCCCCCCCATTTACACCAATGCGCAGGCCATACTCAGCCGGAATATTTTTGTGGGCAATAGTCTTTTTGATTTCTTCTAGAGCTCTGTCAGATACTTTTACAGGAATCATGAGTACAAATTAATCTACAATATTAAGCAAGTAAGTAATGTCTGTTTCTGTATGCAAATGGCACTTTGTGATGCCGTTAAAATACTTAAATTTGAAACGTAGGAACGTAAATAATGATTCTAACAATAACAATTTTTAAACAAGCCGTATGGAATTAGTCGTAGAGTTTGCCAAACTTATTTTACCTGCCGCCATCGTTTTATATGCCATGTACCTTACTGTAAAGTCATTTCTGGATAAAGAGATGGCTCAAAAAATGGTAGACATTAAAGCTCAGAACTCTGCTGCTATAGTACCAACCCGTCTGCAGGCTTATGAAAGAATTACTCTTTTTCTAGAAAGAATAAGCCCAAATAATCTGGTTTACCGTCTGAATGACAGCAGCTATTCTGCCAAAGAGTTTCATCAAATACTGATTTCTAACATACGCGAAGAGTTTAACCACAACTTATCTCAGCAGGTATATGTAAGCGACGAAGTATGGAGCATGGCCAAAAATGCTATGGAAGATGTAATACTTAGTATAAACCAGGCGGCGCAAAACTTAGATGACAAGGCTCGTAGTATTGACTTAGGCCGTAAAGTGATAGATCAGCAAATGCAGGGAGATACAGATGCCATAGGACAAGCTTTGGCAGCGCTTAAAAGCGAAGTGCGACAAAACTTCTGATGTAACCGTAAGTCTGTATATACAGTTAAATAAGGTGATAATGAATAAATCACTTTATGGCGGACGACGATAAGAAATTTACAGCAGATAATGGTAGTTTTTGGAAAGCAAAAAAGCGTGCATCCGGAATTCTCAAAGATCCTGAGCGTCTGAAAAAGTTGTTAACTAACTCTGCACAAAAGATAAGAGAAGTTGGTAACGACAATGAAAGTCTTCAAAGACTAAAAGATCAGGTAAACACGCTCAACCGTATGATCCGTGCCTATGCCAAAGGAGAATATCGGAATATTCCCTGGAAGAATGCACTCATGATAACTGCTGGTATTGTCTACTTCGTTACGCCACTTGATCTCATCCCTGACTTTATTCCACTCACAGGTTTCCTGGACGACCTTACCGTACTCATGTGGGTATTTAATTCTGTAAGAGGTAGTATAGAAGAGTTTGAAGACTGGGAAAACTCACAGGCGGAACAAGTCAAGTAATTTAAATTTTGTTATGAATTCAGTAATCACGCAGAAGCACATAGATAGAGCTATGTCTTACGACCAGTATTTGACTTTAGTAAAACAACTACTGGATGAAAATAGAACAACGGGCAATAACCAAAGCCCGGCTATGCTGGAATATACCAAGTTAAATGCTCAGCGCATGCGCCGACTTAATAAGACTATTGTGCTGGACGATCTGCTGGTAGAAAAGTTGAAATCTTCTTTTGAGCCACAGATATGGCTGGTTGTTACCGAAGCTTGGTGTGGAGATGCAGCACAAAATATTCCTTTGCTGGCTAAAATGGCTGAACAAAGTGAAAATATTGATCTTAAGTTAATCCTTAGAGATGAGTATCCGGAAGTAATAGATGGCTATTTAACAAACGGAGGACGTGCAATTCCAAAACTGATTAGCCTGACGTCACAATTGGAAGAGATAGGCAGTTGGGGGCCACGCCCCCAAATAGCTCATCAACTGGTAGCTACTTATAAAGCAAACCCTGATGTTGATAAAAAAGTGTTTAACGAGGCAGTACAGGGCTGGTATGCTAAAGATAAGACCAAAAGTATGCAGCAGGAGTTTATTATGCTCCTGGATAAATGGCTGAAAAAAGTTTAAGCTAGTTTGGACTCACTTACACAAGCTGTACTAGGTGCTACAGTAGGCGAACTGGTACTAGGCAAAAAAGTTGGCAATAAGGCTCCCCTTTGGGGGGCCATAGCCGGTACCATACCGGATCTAGACGTTCTGCTAAATTTTTTTGTTAGAGACGTACAGAGCACACTCTGGCATCGTACATTTTCGCATTCATTTATCTTCCTTACTCTTGCAGCGCCATTACTGGGGTATCTCGTTTATTACTTACACAGAAATTCAACATCCGCCAGCCCTATAGATTGGTTCTGGCTATTTTTCTGGGGATTAATCACACACCCTTTATTAGATAGCTGTACTAATTATGGCACAATGCTCTTTTATCCGTTTAGTGATTTTAGAGTAGCCTTTCGTACAATATACATCATTGACCCCTTATATACCCTTCCATTGCTTGTAGCTACAATAGCTGTGTTGTTTATGAGAAGGAATTCCAGAACAAGAAAAAATACGGCACGTCTGGCTATCATACTTAGTACTGCCTACCTCCTACTAACTTCAGCTAATAAGCTATATGTCAACCATGTAGTAAAGCATAGCCTTGAAGAACAGCAGATAAGTCATGAGAAATTTATGAGCTCACCCACCTTTTTTAATAATTTGTTATGGTCGGTAATTGTAAAAAGCGGCTCAGATTATTATGTAGGCTATTACTCAATTTTAGATAATAAGAAGCAGATAGATTTTAATAAGATTAGCCAACAAAAAGGTATGCTTTTGCCTTATTTACAGAAGGCGAAGGCAGAAGACCGTCAACTCATTCTGGAGCTTTTAGAGTTTACCGAGTATTTTTATCTGCTTGAACCTGTAGGCGATAAGTTAAACCTTTACGATTTGAGGTTTGGTAAGCTTAGTGGATGGTTTGACGATGCCCAAAACTATATTTTTACTTTCAGCATCAACTCACAGGAGGAAGAGCTTAGGATAGAAAGAGTAGATGCTAAGCTTGAACTACAAAGAGAAGATTTTTTACGTCTGCTAAAACGAACCAAAGGAAACTAAACTATGGAAACGAATAAAAGTGCCCTTATTGTAGGGGCTACAGGGCTTATAGGTGGTCAGCTCTTGCGTATACTTAAACACCACCCCTACTATCAAAAAATTTACGTGCTCACTCGCCGTACGCTTGATATTAAAAATGAGCGAGTAGACGAGCTGGTTGTAGACTTTGACAAACTTAGTATAGACGAGCTGCCACAGGTAGATGATATTTATTGCTGCCTGGGTACTACCATGAAAAAAGCAGGCTCTAAAGAAGCTTTTCGTAAAGTAGATTATCATTACCCCCTCAAGATAGCAAGCTTAGGCATAGAAAAAGGAGCGAAACAGTTTATGCTGGTTTCTTCCATGGGAGCTGATAAAAACTCACGATTTTTTTACAATCAGGTAAAGGGAGAGGTAGAAGAAAGTTTAGGTAGCTTAGACTATCAGGCTTTGCATATTTTCCGCCCTTCTATACTTTTGGGAGAAAGAAACGAAAACAGAACAGGTGAGCAGATCGGTCAGGTAGTCATGAAAACACTAAGCCCTCTCTTATTAGGCGGACTAAAAAACTACCGCCCTATAAAAGGAAAAAGAGTAGCACAGGCTATGTTTATCGCCGCTAAACAAAACCTGCAAAGTGCTCACCTTTTTGAGTCAGAAAAAATAAAAGTATTAGCTAAAAGCGAATTATGATTGCCGTTACTCAACGCGTTAGTGAAGCTACAGTAAGCATTGAAAATCAGACCAAAGGAGAAATTAAACAGGGGCTAATGGTTCTGCTAGGCATAGAAGATGCCGATAAGGATGAAGATATAGAGTGGCTCAGTCGGAAACTTATTAATCTAAGAATCTTTAATGACGAAGAGGGTGTAATGAACAAAAGCCTACAGGATGTAGATGGGGATATGCTCATCGTTAGTCAGTTTACACTACATGCTAGCACCAAAAAAGGTAACCGTCCATCTTATATTAAAGCGGCAAAACCTGATGTGGCCGTACCCCTTTACGAAAAATTTATACAAGCCTGCGAAAAACAAACTGGTAAAAAGGTAGCCACGGGCGAATTTGGAGCAGATATGCAGGTGAGTTTAGTTAATGATGGGCCTGTAACCATACTAATTGACACCAAAGACAAAAAGTAATGACAATAGAAGAGGCCCAGAAGCTGGTAGATGAATGGATCAATACTACCGGCGTTCGTTATTTTAATGAACTTACCAACATGGCAATACTGACAGAGGAGGTAGGCGAAGTGGCTCGTCTAATAGCTCGGCAGTATGGAGAGCAATCATTTAAAGAGAGTGATAAAGGAAAAGAATTAGGCGATGAGTTAGCGGATGTGTTGTGGGTAATCATTTGTTTGGCCAACCAAACAGGGGTTAACTTAACTGATGCTCTAAAAAAAAACATGGATAAAAAAAACATTCGTGACAAGAATCGGCATAAAGAAAATCCAAAACTAAAACCCTAATACTCTAGTTAACCTTGTACTTACATGAAGTAAGGTCGGGCTGATGTGTAATATTGGTATAATATAATTTTTCCAAATTTTAGAATAAGATTTTGTGCTGGATATTTGATGGTAAGAAAGTTTGCTATGGGCCAATAGAGCGCGATATTTGTATATATGACCCATTTTCTCTAGTCAAACTTGACCACAAAGTTATATGAAAAATCTCTTCCGAAATTCTGTATGGAGCGTAGTTATTGCTCTACTATGTTTTTTTAAAGTTCAAGCTCAACATCAGAATAATCATAATTTTTCTCCTTTGGCTTATGCCGAAATTGTTGAGCAACTTCCTTCTGTAACAACTTTACATAATGCAAATATTGACTATTGCAGTTGGGAGCAGCTCTCAAATACTTTAAAATATAGAGTAGAGTCTCAGACGGCTTTTGTCAATGGTAAACTATATGTCATTTCAGGCTTTGGGTTTGACATCAAAATATTGTCATCTACCACGGAATATGACCCCAGTACTGATGAATGGACAGAGAAAGCACCCATACCCATACCCGTAACTCACGTAGGGGCCGTAGTGGTGGGTGATGAAATATGGGTTGCAGGAGGTTTTGAAGGAGATAACCCGGGAGTAGCAATTGATGATGTGCAAATTTACAATACCAAAACCAATGAATGGCGTTTTGGCCCATCTCTTCCAGCTAAACGAGCTTCTGCTGCTATGGCTGTAATGGGGCGTAAGCTTCATTTTATTGGAGGGCTGAAGCCCGATCGTCAGACCGATGTTTCAGAGCATTATGTGCTGGATCTGGATAATCAAAGTAAAGGCTGGTATGAAGCTGCCGCTTTACCAGAAGCTCGTAATCACTTAAGTGCAGCTACAGTAGGAGGAAAAATTTATGCAATTGGAGGCCAGCGAGGACATGACGTAAGTATAGAAAACACGGATTTACTGCATGCATATGACCCAGTAACTGACTCGTGGGAAAGAAAAGCGGACCTTACTTTTCCCAGGTCACATTTTGAGCCGGCCACTTTCGTATTAGATGGAGATATCTACATTGTGGGAGGTAGAACAGAGTTTCAGTTTTTTAGACATATCACTAAATACTCTCCGGAAGAAAATAAGTGGACCGAACTGTGTGGGCTGACAGACAGGCTCTTAGCTCCTGCTGCAAGAGTAATTAACGACTATCTATATATCACTCACGGAGGAAATGCCAATGTTCGCAATCCTACTAATGAAGTAAGAAGAAGACCCATAGAAAGAAACTTTTCTCCAGCTATGGGATTCCTCAACCAGCAAATTGATGTTTCACTAAACAGCGGTAGTCAGACAACTATAAAGGATGCTTTGTGGGTAAAAAGCGGTAGCCCTACATATCAGCTTTCTTTCTCAGGTAACCCTTCATGGATAACTGCTGGAGGTTATTACAATAAAACTTCTCATGAAGGTGATCAGATTGAAATTAATATCAATACTTCCGGACTTTCTGCCGGAACCTATTCTACTGTACTAAAAGCCAATGCAAATGGGTATCAAACTGCAGAGCTTCCTATAACAGTAAGGGTAAGTGGAGCGCATGCTGCCCACAGTATATTTTTAAATGCCGGAGGAGAAAGTGTACAAATGGAAGGAAACGAATACCTTGCTGATAGCCAGTTTCCTTCTTACTACAATAGTGAGCATACTTATTCTAATAATGCCTTAAACAACATTCTTTATAGAACAGAAAGAGGTTCTACAAATGACAAAGGAAGCTTAACTTATAGCATACCTGTAGAAAACGGAGAGTATACAGTCAGGACACATCATGCCGAACTCTATTATGGCTACATCAGAAGTAATGGTGAAGGCAAAAGAGTTTTTGATATCAGTATTGAAGGAGAGCTTTTAAAAGAAGATGTAGATTTGTTTAAAGAAGGTGTAGGTAATGGATTCCAATCAGAGGCTAAAGTATTCACTTTTGAGGATGTTGAAGTAGAAGATGGTCATCTTACAATTCAACTACAGGCATCGGTTAACAGACCTACCATTTCTGCTATAGAAATTATTTCTAATGAGCCAGCAACTACCGAAGTATGGCTTGAGGCAGAAGATGCATTAGTAGGAAGTAACTGGATCATAGAAGAAGATGACGAAGCATCTGGAGAAGCGTATGTCACTATTAAGCCTGGTTTAAATAGTCATAGCAGTGCTCCAGAAGGAAGTTCTAATCATGTTAGTTTCAATTTTGTATTGAGTAAAGCGGGAGAGTATCAAATAAAAGCAAGAGTAAAAGCTTCCAATTCTTCTAATGACTCCTTTTGGTTCAAGGTTAACAACGGAGACTGGGTAGAATGGTGGGAAAATGTACAAACTTATGACTTCGCCTGGAAGGAGTTAGCAAATAACCCGTTCAATTTGAGCCAGGGTAACAATACAATTACTTTTGCATATCGTGAAGACGGAGCTCAACTCGACCAGCTACACATCTACAATGATGGAGATAATACAGCCCCCCCCTTGCCTCAAACATCTTTTTGGTTAGAAGCAGAATGTGCAACAATTGGAAGCAATTGGAGAGTTCGGGAAGATGACGAAGCCTCAGGCGAAGAATACCTTACCATCAGAGAAGGACTAAATAGCCATAGTAATGCTCCTATAGGAGCAGCGAATCATTTAGTTTTCAATTTTAATCTAAGTAATGCGGATTCCTATAAGATATTTGCAAGGGTAAAGGCTTCTAGTTCTGCTGATGACTCCTTCTGGTTCAAAGTCAACAATGGAACCTGGATAGAATGGGCGGAAAATGTAAAATCGTATGATTTTGACTGGAAAGAAGTAGCCAACAACCCATTTAGTTTAAATGAGGGTAACAATACAATTACTTTTGCTTATCGTGAGGATGGAGCGCAGTTAGACAAACTTTTTGTGACAAACCAAGGAAATGTACCTGAAGGCATGGGAGGTAGAGATATCTATTGTGATGATGATGACGAAGAAGAAGAAGATGATCGCATAGCTAAGGTAATGATCAAATCTGCTGAAGCTGAATCCACTAACAAAGAGTTAGTAGACACACCGTCAGCGCAATCCTTACTCAATGTTTATCCTAATCCTGCTAGTAATGAAATTAATATAAGATGCGGCGAATCTGACTTAGATAAGAACGGTAGATTTTGCTTATTTAATATACAGGGAGAAAAAGTAATGTCTGCTAAAATTGAACAAACAGAAACAGCCGTATCATTGGCACGGCTGGCAAGCGGTATCTATATTTTTCAGTATGTGGATGATAAAAAAATACTCACCCAAAAAATTCAGGTGAGCAAATAAGCTATTGGAGGATGGGTAGCACCGTACTACTCATCCTCATAAATTCCAATATACATTTGACCTTGGGTATCTATAGAAGCACGGTACATCCCGGCTGTGTTAAAAGGCAAAGCAATATTACCTTTAGCATCTATGGAGATTACTCCACCCCCTCCACCCATCTCAACCAGTTTCTCCTTAATTACCTGACTGGCAGCATCGTTTAAACTTAAGCCTTTGTATTTCATCAAAGCAGCAATGTCGTAGGCTACTACTGAACGGATAAAGTACTCTCCATGCCCGGTAGCCGATACAGCGCAACTGTTATTGTCAGCATAGGTACCTGCTCCAATAATAGGTACATCACCTACTCTACCATACCGTTTGTTTGTCATACCTCCGGTAGAAGTAGCGGCAGCCAGGTTTCCGTCCATATCTAAGGCTACTGCCCCTACTGTACCAAATTTTCTGTCAGGAAACTTCTGATCAAGCAGACCCTGACGATTATCACCATCATGATCTAACTGTTGCTTTTCTGTATTTTTAATACGCTGAAGCTGTTCATAACGAGTGTCTGTATAAAAATAGGATGGGTCCACAATTTCCAATCCTTGTTCCTGAGCAAATTGTTCAGCTCCTTTGCCTATCATCATCACATGGGGAGAGCTTTCCATTACAGCTCGGGCAGCGGAAATAGGGCTTTTCACAGTACTTATTCCTGCCACTGCACCTGCCTGCAAGCTTTGGCCATCCATTATGGCAGCATCCAGCTCGTTTTTGCCTTCATTTGTAAATACAGCTCCTTTGCCGGCATTAAACAGTGGAGATTCTTCCATTATCTGAATGGCTGCTACCACCGCATCCAGGCTATTGCCACCCTCTTCCAGAATTTTATGTCCGGCCTTTAATGCCTCTTCCAGTTTAGCCCTGTACTCAGCCTCTCGCTCAGGGCTCATATTCTCACGTTTAATGGTACCAGCACCCCCATGTATTGCTATAGCTACCTTCCCTCTGGTTTGGTTCTGGCCTAAAACGCTAGTGCTTATAAATAGCAGAATAAAAAAGTATATAAATCTTTTCATATCGGTTAAGATTTGTTCAAAAGCCTAAGATACAGAAAGTTATATAAAAGCATATAGCTGGAGTTTAGGCAAAAAAAAACGCAGCTTCATCAGCTGCGTTTAAAATTAAGTTTAAACTGAGTTACGTAGGAGGCTGAAAAAGCTTCTTTAGTTTTTTCTGAGCCTCTTTTTTTATTTCTTCTTTAGTTTCGCTTACCTCTTCTTTTACTTCCTGTTTTAGTTTTTCGGCTTCCGCTTTCGCCTTGGCTTCTGCTTCTTTTTTAGCTTTTTCTGCTTCTGCACGTGCTTTGGCTTCTGCTTCTTCTTTTTGTTGCTGGAGTTGCTTCTTCAGCTCTTCTTTTTCTTTTTCTACCTTGGCAGTTACAGCAGCTTTAGCAGCTTGAGAAGTGCTTTCTCCCGTTTCTGCTCCTGCAAGGCTTACTTTAGGGTCATCATAGGTTCCTTCAATATTCAGATTTAACAAGATATTTGAAGATACCGCTCCTTTGGCACCGGTAAGTTGTGCTATAGCACTGTTGACGGCTGAACCTACCGCACCGGCAGGAATATTCATTTTGGCTATATAATCTATACTTCCGTCTATACCATTGCTACCTGCTAAGGTGGTCTTAAAATTGCCAATATTTACATCAAAAGGTTCTACGAAAACACGGCCGCTTTCTATCTCAGCCCTTACTTTTACATCTTTAAGGTTGATAGAGCTACTGTTATCTAGTTTTGATACCTTAGTGATGGCAGAAACTAATTTGGAGTCTTTTACCGCTGCATCTGCGATAGAGATAAGGCCTTTTCCATCCAGAGAATTCATATCGGGGCTCATATCAGGAAGTAGAAGCCCGGCTATACGGAAATCAGTAGAAAATTGCCCATCCATTTTTTCGGCGATAGGAGCTAGTGCCTGTACGGTATTAAAGCTTTGATATGCTTTGCTGATAGCCAGGTTATTAATATCCAGGTCAAAATCAAAAGCAGGTTTTTGCATATCACGTGTGTCATAGGTACCGTTCATAGCAAATTGCCCTCCTAAGGTATTGAATCCAAGCTTCTCCATGCGAAGCACACCATCTTTAACAATAAGGTTGCCCTTAAAATTGTTAAGCGTAAGGTCATCATAAACCACCTCTGCAATACTGGAAGTAAATACGAAATCAATATCTTTAGGGACTTCTATTACTTCAAGAGCAGCGTCAGCTGTATCCGCTGGTACGTCTTCAGTATCCTCAGTCATAAACTCGTTGAGGTCCATTTTACCAGACTTCAGGGCCATTTCACCTTTAAGGGTCTGATTATCGCCGAAAATATAAGCGATGTAGTTAGCCAGATAACCGTTCATACGCAAATCGGTACGACCAGCTGCTCCATCAAAATTGCTTAATGTAATTTTCTGAGGGTCAAAGTTTCCTTTAGCATTATCTATTTTAAAGCCCTGAGGAAAATCCTCACCTACATAACTAAAGTTTTGAATAGCCATAGAGCCCGAAGTTTGTAAAGCCTGATAGTTTTCGGCTTCTACATCAGACATTTTACCTTTGGAGGAAATCTGTGCTGTAATGCGGCCAGCTAGCTCCATGCCTTCCATAGGGTAGATTTGTGTGAGCTGCTTTAGGTCAATGCCTCCGTCTACATTGAGGTCCCAGGTATAGTTGTCAAGATTGGTAAGTACCATGTCGGCAGAGAAAGGCTCTCCGGCCAGTTGCATATCAAAATCATTTAAGCGAACTACCGTTTGTGCCAGCTTACCACTTTCGTTGACTACGGAAGAGGTGAAGTTTATTTTTTCTAGAGGAGGGTATTCTCCAGACTTTACAAAACCATTCTGCATAGCCATAGCCAGGTTGATTTTTGGAATAGTGTTTTTTACACTATCATATGTTCCTTTAGCATTCAGATCTATGTTAAATTTACCTTTCATGCTTAGGCTATCCATAGGGAATATGCGATTGAGCTCATCTAAATCTAATTTAGCTTTAGCCATAGCTTCAATATATGGCTTGTCGAGTCCGCGCAATAAAAATTTTGCGTCAATAGGGTTGTTACCCATTTGTGCATGGAAAGTTTCCAGATTGACAACTGTATTATCCAGGTTGCCATCATCGCCGGTTTCTATTAACAGGTCCACATCGATATTGCTGACGGCGGTAGGCAGGTCGGGGTATTGGAACATTGCATTCTGGGTGCCCAACTCCATTTTAAATGCGGGCATAGAAGTTTCATTATAAATACCCTTGATAAAGCCATTGAAGTTAACGGTGCCCTCGGCCTTTAGGCCATCAAAATCTTGTTGGTATGCCCCGGGAATAAGCGAAAATAAGCTTTTAAAGGTATTGTCCTGAGCTATATAATTAATATCCATTTCCATATCATCGCCAGGCATAGCAAAAAAACCATCAAAGCCCATCTTAAAATCATTAACAGCTACAGTATTGTCTTTAAAGGTAAATTTCATATTGGCAAGGTCCATCAGCATTGTGATGTCTGCATTTACCTCCTTGTCAGACATGTACTCTACACCATCGTAGTTTACTGTTAGGCGTTCAATTGAAGTAAACGTTTCCATGTCAAACTCATCAAGTGTAAAGTCGCCGCTACCACTATGGTCCAGGTTCTGAAGCACCATCAGCATCGGTAAACTCAGGTCTTCGTATATAATATTGCCATCAGTAATTTCCCAGTGGTCTATACCGATAGAGAAGTCAGAGGAAGTAGTATCAGCCGGAGCCTCTTCCTCCTCACTAGCCACAGCTATATCATAGTTCGCTCTTCCATCTTCCAGTACTTTGATGTGCAGATTGGGGCGATCTAGATTAACTTCACTCAGGCGAGGCTGATCTTCAAACAGCACACTTTTAAGATTAACTACGAGCTCAAAATTACCTACTGCTACCAGCGTGTCGCCTTCAAAAGGAGCGTTGTTTACTACGCCAAAGTCTTTCATAGAGACTGTAACATTAGGAAAGTTTCTGAGCACAGAAAGGTTAAAAGCGTCAATGTCGTAGTAAACCTTAGCATTAAGGTTCTCGGCCATAGCTTTATCTACCGCTTTCTGAATATCATCTTTGAAGATAATAGGGAGTATAAGTGCTGCCAGAAGTATTAAAACCAGCAAACTACCCAGTACAATCAGTAATTTCTTCATCTTTATTAACTATTAAAAATCTTGTTTGAATATAAAAAAGCAGGGTCCTATGCCTGAATTATAACATTCGTATTCGTCACCATGTAAGAATCTCAGGCAATTCACTTAGATAAGGATATTGCCTTAACAGTTTAAAAAACATATCAAAAAATATGCTGCCTTATACTACTGTAACGACTAAGTATGGCAAGTGTTGAAGGGTAAAACGAGAGGAGGGCTATAAGAAGGTATGCCAGATACAATGATCTGGCATACAAAGATACTTATTCGTTCATCTGACTATCTTCTACAGGGGCTTCAACTTCCTGTTCAGCTTTTGTATTTTGCACAATTGTCATTTCATCAATCAGGTGACTGGCACCAGCAAATTTATCTATAATAAAGAGTGTGTAGCGAATATCTACACTAATGCAGCGCTGAAGTTCATCTTCAAAAGCAATATCGCCACTCATGGCCTCCCAATTACCATCAAAGGCAGTACCAATTAGCTGACCCTTACCATTGATTACCGGGCTTCCGGAGTTGCCACCGGTGATATCGTTATTTGAAATGAAGCAAAGTGGAAGTGTATTGTCGCTTATGGCATAGGGGCCATAATCTTTGCTTTCGTACAGTGATACAAGTTTTTCTGGCACCTGAAATTCAGGATCATCAGGGTTTTTCTTTTCCATTACACCTTCTAAAGTGGTGTAGTACTGATAAAGTACTCCATCTTTAGGTTCGTAAGGAAGTACAGAACCATAAGTTAGGCGTAGTGTAGAGTTGGCATCCGGGTAATATTCTTTGTCGGGGTTCATCTGGCGCAGACCATGTACAAAGAGGCGGTTGTTATTTTCTAGTTTTCCGTAAGCAGAGCGCAAGTGAAGAGCTATTTTTTCGTAGTAGTTGCTCATAAAAGACTGCACAGCGGCGTATGCCGGGTCATTGCTAAGAGTTTTAAGCTTAGGTTCTTCCAGAAAAGCCATTAGCTTTTGCTGGTCGGTAAAGATAGATTTTTGAAAAACATCTGCCGCCCAACGATTAAAGTCACCTTTATATTTGCGTTCCACTTTATTCAATACTTCCGGTAGCTGGTCTGCGGGAGCATTGCTGGCGTACATGCTTAGCAAGGCGGCAAATACTTTCTGATCTGTAGGCGCATTATAATCCTTATAAAACTCTTCTGCGCTGCTTTTCATAGAACTAACTACCTGCTCAAGCTTTTGCTGGCTTTGTTCATCTTTCGCATCCTGCTGAAGCACCTTCTCCAGTGCAGAAAAACGGTAGGCAAAGGGAAGTATCTCTGTGCCGTATACCCCTTCGGCCAGATATAGATAAGAGGTCTGGTAATTACGTATTTGCTGATAGGCTTCGTCCATATTTTGCAATACAGTATCATATATAGCTCTTTCTTCGGGTTTTTGGGCTACCCAGTCTTTGAACTGCTGCTCCAGTTCCTGTTTCTTTTCTATTACTTTAAGGTTTTTAAGACCCTGGCTCTGTCCAATAAAATACTTCCAGTAATTGCTTACCTGAGCATATTTAGAAGCATAGCTGATTCTTATTTGAGGGTCGCTGTCCATATCAGCCTTCAGTATCTTAAGGCGACGGTCACGAATATCTACCCGTGTGGGGTTGTTTACATCCAGCTGCATCTGAATGCCATAAGAAGTAAGAAAGCGATCTGTGCTCCCTGGAAAACCAAATACCATGGAAAAGTCTCCTTTTTTAACACCGTCTAAGGAAATCGGTAGGTGATGGCGAGGCTCCAAAGGCACATTATCTTCAGCGTATTCGGCTGGAGAGCCATCAGGAGCGGCATAGACTCTAAACAGGGAGAAGTCTCCGGTATGCCGGGGCCACATCCAGTTGTCAGTATCGCCACCAAATTTACCAATAGACTCAGGAGGTATGCCTACCAGACGCACATCGTTATAAGTTTCATAAAGAAATAGGTAAAACTCATTGCCTGCGAAAAAGGTCTTAACAGAAGCATCGTAGCCTGTCTCTTCTTCAGCTTCTTTTTGTATCTGGTTACTAAGCTCAGCTATAATTGCCTGACGTTGCTCAGCACTCATATCATTACTCAGTACTTCCTGAAAGCGACTGCTTACGTCTTCCATGCGTACCAGAAAGCGTACATATAAATCTTCTGCAGGAAGCTCTTCATCCATAGACCGGGCCCAGAAGCCATCAGTGAGGTAGTCGTTTTCCAGCGTGCTTAAGTTTTGTGCTGCATCATATGCACAATGGTGGTTGGTGAGCAGTAATCCCTGATTAGAGATAATCTCTCCAGTACAAAAACCCCCGAAAGAAACTATGGCATCTTTGAGGCTGGACTTATTTACACTATAAATATCTTCAGGGCTTAGCTCCAGCCCCATTTCCTTCATTTGCTCGTAGAGCATCAGGTTTTTAATTTGAGAAGGTAGCCACATGCCCTCATTGGCTATGCTACCTAAGGGAAGACAAAAAAAGAGACTTAGGATATAAATAATTTTTCGCATAGATATAAGATGTTTAGAAGATACGCTCTAAAAAAACAATTGTACAACTAGCTTAAGATAAGCAGAAAGCGACTGCCGTCAAGCAGAAAATACGAAAGATAGGGCAAATGTTTGCGAGGGAGGAGCTTCTGAAAAAAGAAGGGCTTTCAAATAAGTTTGAAAGCCCTAAGTAATGAGTTAAGCTAATAAGCGTTTATGGCTGTGTTTCAGCCCAGGGGACGAGAGCTGAAGGGTAGAAATTGATGTCCATAGCTTCAAATCGTGCCTTTTGGGCCGCCAGCCTATACTTGTATTCTTCCCAGTCTCTGGCCTCTTTCGCTGTCCATGCAATTTCTGAATAACCCAGCAAGCGAGGGAAGACCATGTATTCCAGCTCATCCAGATTGGTAACAGTCTCTGTCCAGAGAGGGGCTTCTATACCAATAATGTTTTCTCTTTCTACCCCTTCGGTAAAAGTAGTAGGGTCCCAAATATAGGCGCTGTCTACTTCTATATAGGCTGCCCAGTGCAGACCGTACTGTGTGGTAGAGTCGTACTGCATATCCATATAGGCTTTGGTAGCAGGTGACATTAACACTTTGGCTCCCTGCTCAAGTGCTTTATGTACATTTTCTACGTCTGACCAGTGTTGTACCACTACATTATCCAGCAGTTCGGCATTAGCAATTTCGTCCCAGCCCATAACCTGCTTACCATGCGACTGTACAATCTCCTGCGCACGATTTACAAAAGGAATATAATCTTCCATGGGTGTAACGTGCGACTCATCGCCTCCTATATGAATGTAGGGGCCGGGAGTAAGAGCTGCCAGCTCTTCTACAACATCATCTACAAACTCATATACCACTTCTTTGTCGGTACATAGTGTACTAAAGCCTACTTCTATTCCGGTATAAAGGTCAGTAGCTTTACCATCGCAATTAAGCTCAGGGTAAGAAGCCAAAGCAGCATTTGTATGTCCGGGCATATCTATTTCCGGCACAATAGTAATGTAGCGCTCTGCAGCATATGCAACCAGCTCCGCATATTCTTCCTGAGTATAAAAACCACCTTCGCCCCCTCCTACTTCTGTACTTCCACCCACCTCAGTAAGCTTAGGCCAGGATTTTATTTCTATTCTCCAGCCCTGGTCATCAGACAAGTGCAGGTGCATAGCGTTCATCTTGTAATGAGAGATGTAGTCCAGGTATTGCTTTACATCTTCTAGCGGGAAAAAATGACGTGCTACATCCAGCATTACACCGCGGTAGCCATATTCAGGATAATCGCGTATGGTGCCACTCGCTATATACCAGGGGCCTTCTTCCTGTAAGGGTAATAGCTGACGTAGCGTCTGTATGCCCAAAAATATTCCGACCGCCTGTTTGGCTTTCAGGCTTATAGCCTCTTCAGTAATTTCCAGTTCATAGCCTTCTTCGCCTAACTCTTCATCTTGCGCATCGGTAGAGAGGTAGATATGTCCACCACCTTTATTAGCACCCGCAGCCTCTATAGAGGGAGCAAAGTTAGTAGCCGCCTGAATGGCTTCAGCCAGAAACTGAGCGTTCTTTTGTAGCTCATCTCCTTCTCCAATGTAAATGATAGTTTCTTCATTTATTTCAAAGGCAGAATTAGTAGCAGTAACAGATACAGGCTTGGGAATCAGGCTCTCCTGCGTTAAGTCTGTAGTAGGCATGGGTTTATCGGGAGTGCAGGCCCATTGCAGGCATACAGCAACCAGCACCAGTAAAGCTGAACGGAACATGTTAAGTCTTTTTGTAGTCATGTAAATAGTATTAATCACCCAAAAATATAAACTTATTTTAATTCTCAGGGCTAATACTTGTAGAGTAGAGCCTAAGCATAGTAGCAGAATATCAGATTTAGCTATAATTTTACAGTATGAGTAAACAGACAGCTACAGTAGAATCTTCGGAGGCAGAGCATAAAAATATAGTGCGGCAAGAAAGCAGAAAAAGGCTTTATTTTTTTCTGAAATTGTTATTTCTGCTGGGCATACTGTACATAAACTACGAGTTTCAGGGTTGGTTTGAGGCACAGGAGGCAGCAGAAGAGAAAAATACATTTCTTGAGCGCATCATCAGGGCAGCTTTATTTTACCTGACGGCCCACTTACTGGTCTCTTTAGCCAGAATTATCTCCGTGTATTTTTACATTCGTCGTAAAAAAATTAAAGAAGAACAGGAAGATAATATCGTACTGGCAATTAATCGTATTGCCACCCTCATTTCTATTGCAGCTTTTATTGCAGCAGTTTTTCTTCTCTTTGAAATTACCTGGCAGACTTTCTTCACTTCTTTTTCATTGGTAGCAGTAGCATCAGTAATCCTTACTAAAGACTACATATCTAATACAGTAAACGGGATGATTTTTATGGTGAGCGACCGCTTTGTATTAGGAGATACCATTAAAGTAGGTAACCATGAGGGTAAGGTTGTTAATATTACTTTGAGCAGTGTGCATTTGCGTAGCGAGGAGGGAGATTTGGTAGCTATACCCAATACAACAGTATACAGCTCAGATATTACCAATTTGAGCAGACGAGAAAGTGCTATGGTCAATGTGCCTTTTGAGCTTAAGCCTGAACTGCTAAAAGACACCCCTGCTCTTATAGATAGTCTGGTTGGGGCTACTGCTGAGTATGAAAAATACATTAAAAAAAATAGCTATGAGCTTTTGGTGCGAAACATAGCTTCTGATAAAGTACAGATGAGCTTTCGTTTTAAAATGAACCGCCCCAGCTTATCTAAAGAACAGGAAATCAGGCAGTATACTTTGAGAAAAGCTACCCAGATCATCGCTCAATTGAGCTGAAAGAAGTTTTGAGCTCAAAAAATAGTTTTGCAAAACGTACTTTTAACGCCTGATACCGCCTCTTATACGGTAGATTGAAGAGTTAACAAAAGTTTCTTCAATAATTATCATCTAAATCGAACCTATTACGCTATTTTTGCGCTTTCATAGCATAAATAAAAATAATTTCATGCAGAGCATCAGAAATGTTGCGATTATCGCACACGTTGACCACGGTAAAACTACCCTGGTGGACAAAATAATTCATGCCTCTAAGGTATTGAGAGAAAATCAGGAAACAGACGATCTTATACTGGATAACAATGACCTGGAAAGAGAACGGGGCATCACTATTGTGTCTAAAAATGTGTCTGTTCGCTATAAAGATGTAAAAATCAATATTATTGATACTCCTGGTCACGCCGACTTTGGAGGAGAGGTAGAACGTGTGCTAAAAATGGCTGATGGCGTGTTGCTGTTAGTGGATGCTTTTGAAGGACCTATGCCTCAGACTCGTTTTGTATTGAGCAAAGCCTTAGGCTTGGGCCTTAAGCCTATCGTAGTGGTTAATAAGGTAGATAAAGAAAACTGCCGCCCCGATGAGGTTCATGAAAGTGTATTTGATCTGATGTTTAATCTGGACGCCACCGAAGAGCAGCTGGATTTTGTGACCATGTACGGGTCGTCTAAACAGGGATGGATGTCAGAAGACTGGCAAAAACCTACTGATAGCATTCTTCCACTTCTGGATGCTATTGTAGACCATATACCTGAAGCCCCTCGCAGAGAAGGTGTTCCTCAGATGCAGATTACCTCGCTAGACTACTCGGCTTTTGTTGGTCGTATTGCCATTGGGCGTGTATATCAGGGTAAGCTGTCGGAAGGTGCTAACATGGGTATTTGTAAGCGTGATGGTAGCGTGAAAAAAGCCAAAATCAAAGAAATTCAATCTTTTGAAGGGCTGGGAAGAGTAAAAGTTTCAGAAGTAGAAAGCGGAGATATCTGTGCTATTGTAGGTCTGGACGATTTTGAGATTGGCGATACTCTTACCGATTACGACAATCCTGAGCCACTACCTCGTATTGCAATAGATGAGCCTACTATGAGTATGCTCTTTACTATTAATAACTCACCCTTCTATGGTAAAGAGGGTAAATATGTTACTTCTCGCCACTTACGTGACAGGCTTTTTAAAGAAACGGAAAAGAACCTGGCACTAAAAATTCAGGAGACCAATAGCGAAGATAAGTTTCTAGTATACGGACGAGGTATTCTTCACTTGTCAGTACTGATAGAGACTATGCGCCGCGAAGGGTATGAGTTGCAAGTAGGCCAGCCTCAGGTATTGTTTAAAGAAATAGATGGTGTGCGTCATGAGCCGATAGAGCATTTGGTGGTAGATGTACCAGACGAATATGCAGGTAAGGTGATTGAGCTGGCTACTCAGCGTAAAGGTGAGCTTACGATTATGGAATCCAGAGGAGATGTACAACACCTGGAGTTTGATATTCCTGCACGTGGACTAATAGGTCTGCGTAGCAATGTGCTTACTTCTACTGCTGGTGAGGCAGTTATGAACCATAGATTTAAATCATATGAGCCTTTCAAGGGGACAATTCAAGGTAGATTAAGCGGATCACTTATCTCTATGGACACTGGTGCAGGTACTGGTTACGCTATAGATAAGTTACAGGACAGAGGCGTGTTTTTCGTAGATCCGGGCGAAGATGTATATACCGGACAGGTTATTGGTGAGCACTCTAGAGGTAATGACCTGGTAGTTAACATTCTGAAAGGTAAAAAACTGACCAACATGCGTGCTGCTGGCTCAGATGATAATACCAAAATTGCTCCTAAGAAAACTTTCTCGCTAGAAGAAGCTCTGGAGTACATTCAGAAAGACGAATACCTTGAGATTACGCCTAAAAACATCCGTATGCGTAAGATCTATCTGGATGAAAACGAGCGTAAGCGTATGGCCTCCAAGATGGAAGCACAATAGATATAGAGAACTGTTTAGTTCTGCACTAATTATAGAAGCGTTGCCGTGAGGTAACGCTTTTTTTTATCATTTCAGTAAAGACTTGCAAGCCACCACAATGATATCTGCTGCAATAAGAGGTGTTCATACAATATTTTTTGGTTGTTGCTACAAATTATTTTATCAATACTGATACTAAAAACACGTGTAGAAACCGCCTGAAATGCGATTCTGGATGCATAAATCCTAAATAAACCTTAACTTGAAGGCTCAAAGTTTTTTAATATGCAAGCAACTACATATCAGACTGATCTTAAGCAGGCAAAGGATTTTTTATATGCGATAATCCGTGAGAGCGCAACGGCTGAAGGTCTAAAGTGGCTAGACCAGCAGACCCATAAACTGGAGCAGGAGTGGAACTACCGAACTTTCTATTTCTCTTTTAGCTCAGTGCCTCGTTTTTTGGGTAAAGCTACCATTACATATAGCAAAGCTACTCTCAGCCAGGCCAGAGAGCTCAGGTCAGGCTTCTCCCCTGAGGGTTGGGACCTGACTCAGCTTGTCCGCACCTACATTCTACTTTATCTACCCCACAATAATGAAGCGGAATATGCGCAAACGATAGATAGAATGTGCGAAACCGCCGATATGTATGAGCAGCAGGCTATCTATGCAGCACTGCCGCTGCTTCCTCACCCTAAAGCGCTCACCGGCCGTACAGCAGAGGGTATACGTACCAATATGACCAATGTATTTGATGCAATAGCGCTGCAGAATCCCTACCCGGCAGATTATCTGGATCAGGAAGCCTGGAATCAGCTGCTTCTTAAAGCAGTATTTATGGGTAGGCCTTTGTACAAAATAGATCGTGCTGACGAACGTGCCAACCCGGAGCTGGCGCGTATGTTGGTAGATTTTGCCCATGAACGCTGGGCCGCCCATAGGCAGATAAGCCCTGAAATCTGGCGGTTTGTAGCACCCTACCTGGGTGAGCAATACCTCTCAGAGCTTGAGAAATCAATCAAAGACGGACAACCGCTAGAGGTGGAAGCCGCGTTACTGGCCTGTGCTCAAAATACTTACTCAGGAGGCAGAACCCTCTTGGAGCAGCACCCCGACTTTAGGCAGCGTATACAAAAAGGAGATATTAACTGGAATAGCATAGGAGAGCGGTATAATGCCTAATAGGGTATGCCAAAAAAAGTATCACAACATCCAAATTAACTTGTAGACTAATGAAATTTATAGACCCCCATATACACGTAACTTCACGTACCACTGACGATTATGAGGCCATGCAGGCAGCAGGGATCGTAGCTATTATTGAACCAGCATTCTGGCTGGGCCAGCCTCGTACCAAAGTAGGAAGTTTTCAGGACTATTTTAATAGTCTGGTAGGTTTTGAGCGATTTAGAGCCAGTCAGTTTGGTATTAAGCATTATTGCACGATTGGCCTTAACTCTAAAGAGGCTAACAATGAGCGACTGGCAGAGCAGGTAATGGAACTACTCCCCCTTTATGTAGGAAAAGAAGGGGTAGTAGCCGTTGGAGAAATTGGCTATGATGACCAGACGCCCGCCGAAGATAAATATTATCGTATGCAGCTGGAACTGGCCAAAGAAGTAGACATGCCAGTAATGATACATACCCCCCATCGGGACAAAAAAAGAGGCACTACCCGGAGTATGGATGTTTGTATAGAGCATGGCCTTAAGCCAGAAATGGTTGTAGTAGACCATAATAATGAAGAAACAGTGCAGGAAGTGCTAGACAGAGGATTCTGGGCTGCTTTTACCATTTACCCTCATACCAAAATGGGTAGCGAGCGTATGGTAGATATTGTTAAGCAGTATGGCCCAGAGCGTATCATTGTGGATAGTGCAGCAGATTGGGGAGTAAGCGATCCCCTTGCGGTACCCAAAACCGCTAAGCTTATGTTAGATAAAGGTATACCAGAGGAGCATGTGCATCAGGTGTGTTATCAGAATGCTTTGGCTGCCTATAGCCAAAGTGGACAGATGAAAGAGAGTGACTGGGAAGATGTAGCCATAGACCAACGTGAAAAGTACTCTGGCAACAGCGTACTTCGCGGGGGGCAGACGCCTAAAGTTAAAGGGTCTTCTGACATTGTAGAGAACTAATATTTATTCATACATTCAACAGCGCAGAGACGACCCTAAGAGGTCGTCTTTCTTGTATATGCACTAAAAGATTATTCTAGGTATGAAAAAAATTGTAGCGCACCTTAAACTGATGCGTCCGGCCAACGTCATAACTGCCGTTGCAGATATCATGGCTGGCTTTGCGGCATCCGGCTTGGCGGTGCAATGGATAGATAATGCAGCACATGCAGAAATCCTAATGTGGCTGGTGTTGGCTACTATAGGTCTTTATGCCGGCGGAGTTGTATTTAACGATGTGTTTGATGCCGAACTAGATCGCGTAGAACGCCCGGAGCGGCCAATTCCTAGCGGAGAGGCAAGTTTGTTAAGTGCCAGCCTTATAGGTGGGCTGCTTCTTGTGTTAGGTATATTATCGGCCTGGATGGTATCTCACATAAGTATGGTCATAGCCATACTGGTAGCTGCCTGCGCCATACTCTACAATGCCTGGGGCAAGCATCAAAAAAACTTTGGCCCGGTAAATATGGGGCTGTGCCGCGGCGGAAATCTGCTATTAGGAGTTAGTGCCGTACCGGCTACCCTAACCCACGTTTGGTATATCAGCCTTATTCCCATTGTATACATTGCTGCTATTACTATGATTAGCCGTGGCGAAGTACATGGAGGAGATCGTAGCACTATGCGCTGGGCAGGGGTAATGTATGCTATAATCATAGTAGCAATATTAATATTAGCCTGGGTGTTTTATGAGGCTTACTGGCAGGTGCTGCCATTTCTAGCATTGCTAATTTATTTTATCTACCCTCCCTTGGTAAAAGCGATGAAAAGCCCCGAACCCAGCATTATAGGCATGGCAGTAAAAGCAGGAGTTCTCTCTCTTATAGTTTTAGATGCCGCACTGGCCACTGCTTTTGCGGGTTGGCTATATGGCTTCGTCATCATACTATTATTTCCAGTATCGCGTTGGGTAGCCAAGGCTTTTGCGGTTACCTAAACATCAATAACTCAGGCACTTTTTGTAAAGAATCTCAGTTACTTTTGTAGTATAACTATTATCTTGCAATCTAGCTTCCAGAATAATTTGATCTCATGAAATCTATACGTCAGTCTTTTAGTGTTCCATTTGAATATCAGGTCCTATTTACTAATCAACTTTTTCATACTACCAATAGCCTGCTGGCAGATCTGCTTAAAAGTGAGCAGAAACCTAAGGTGTACTACGTAATAGATAATGGTGTAAGTGAGGCCCACCCGAAGCTATTGCAAGAGATCAAAGCACACGCTACGTATTTTAAAGAAGTTTATACCCTTTGTGCTGACCCGCTAATAATCCCAGGAGGAGAGCAGGCAAAAAACAATACAGACTATTTGCAGCAAATTGTAGAGGCTACACATTTGTATGGAATAGACCGCCACTCCTACATCATTGCCGTAGGGGGTGGGGCAATACTAGACCTGGTGGGCTTTGCCGCGGCCGTATCGCACCGGGGTATACGCCATATCAGAATACCTACTACCGTACTTTCTCAGAACGACTCAGGAGTAGGCGTTAAGAACGGAATCAATTACTTCGGCAAAAAAAATTATCTGGGTAGCTTTGCGCCACCATTTGCGGTAATCAACGATCTGGACTTTTTAGCTACCCTGGATGAGCGCGACTGGCGTGCAGGTATCTCTGAAGCTATTAAAGTTGCCCTGATAAAGGATGCAGCCTTTTTTGAGAAGATGGAAAAAGATGCAGAAGCTCTGGCAAGACGTGAGTCTCAACCTATGCAGGAGCTGATTTACCGCTGCGCGGAGATGCACTTAGAGCACATTTCCGGAGGCGATCCTTTTGAAATGGGATCTTCTCGCCCGCTTGATTTTGGACACTGGGCTGCCCATAAACTGGAACAACTTACCCAGTACGAGCTTCGTCATGGAGAAGCAGTAGCCATAGGCATAGCGCTGGATGTTACTTATTCCTATCTTAAAGGTATGATAACCGAAGCTGAACTATTAAGAGTAATACAACTTATTAAAGCTTTGGGCTTTAAATTGTATGTGCCCCAGATGGAGCAGGACGAAATTCTGAAGGGTTTGCAGGAGTTTAGAGAGCATCTGGGGGGTAGGCTGACCATTATGTTGCTAGAAAAAATTGGCAAAGGAGTAGAAGTACACGAAATGGATACTAAACTCATTCAGCAAGCCGTTAATCGCCTGGAGGTATTTGAAGAGACCGACCAAATCGTATAATTTTTTTTGTTTTAAGACCTTTTCATGAAACTCAATCAGGAGTACCAGCTAACCTATTGTACTAATATTCATCCTGGAGAAGACTGGGATAGCGTCATGCAGACGCTAGATATCTATGTTCCAAGTATCAAGCAAGCCTTATCTCCCGATCAGCCTTTTGGCATTGGGCTACGCTTATCCCGTCAGGCTGCGGATCAGCTCAGAAACGCTCACAATCTGGTAGTGTTTAAAAACTGGTTAGCCGTAAACAACTGCTATGTATTTACTATGAACGGCTTTCCTTACGGGGGCTTTCACAGGCAGCGGGTTAAAGATGATGTACATCAGCCCGACTGGACTACTCCAGAGCGATATGAATATACCCATACGCTATTTGAGCTGCTCACTGAGTTGCTACCTGAAGGGATGGATGGAGGCATATCAACATCTCCTGTTTCTTACAAACACTGGCATCAGGGTACTGAGGTTGTACAGGAAGTAATGATAAAAGGAGTAAAGAATATTTGCCAGATCGCATGGCAGCTACACCAGATCAAAGCCAACACCGGCAAATTTCTTCACCTGGATATTGAGCCCGAGCCAGATGGTTTGCTGGAAGACACTCAGACTACCCTGGCTTTTTATAATGATTATTTACTACCTCAGGGTACAGCCTGGCTTACGCAAAATCATAATTTGAGTAAAGAAGATGCGGAAGAGTGCCTGAGAGACCATATTCGTGTATGCTATGATGTTTGCCATTTTGCAGTTATGTACGAAGAGCCGGAACAGGTACTTCAGCAGTTGCAAGCAGCAGATATACGCATAGGCAAGGTACAGATTAGTGCTGCGCTAAAAACACAGTTTCCCGATGGAGATCGCTCACTTAAAGAAGCGGCCTTTCAACAGTTCAAAGAATCTACCTACCTGCATCAGGTAGCTGCCTTGGACCAAAGTGGTAAACGCAAGCAATACCCCGACCTTCCCGAAGCACTGGAAGAAATTCATCAAGCGGAAATTAAAGAGTGGAGGACACATTTCCATGTGCCTATATTTTTAGAAAGCTACGGCGAATTGCAGTCCACTCAGGATGACGTAGTAAAAACGCTTAACCACCTAAAAACAAATCATATTACTAACCATCTGGAAGTAGAAACATATACCTGGGAGGTGCTGCCTGAAGATATTCGTATAGAATTGGCAGAGTCTATCGCTCGTGAGCTTTACTGGGTAAGACAAAACTTTGTGCAGGCATGAAGAAGACAGTTGTAATAGACGTAGTGGCTCTCTCTCCCCGCCTGATCGGAGAACATACTCCTTTTCTGAAAGAGTGGAGAGACAAAGGTAAGCAGATATCTATAGACCCTGTACTACCGGCAGTAACTTGTAGTGCTCAATATACCTACCTGACCGGCAAACACCCTAGCGATCATGGTATCGTCGGAAATGGCTGGTATTTTCGTGATGAGTGCGAAATCAAGCTTTGGCGGCAGTCAAACCATCTGGTACAGGCTACAAAAATCTGGGAAGAGGCTAAAAAAGCAGATCCTGGTTTTACCTGCGCTAATATGTTTTGGTGGTACAATATGTACTCCAGTGCAGACTACTCTGTAACTCCACGCCCGCTTTATCCTTCCGATGGACGAAAGCTGCCTGATGTGTACTCTCAACCTATGGACTTGCGCGACAGGCTGCAGAGTGAACTTGGCCAGTTTCCGCTATTTGAATTCTGGGGCCCCAATGCTAACATCAATTCTACCCGCTGGATAGCTAATGCTTCAAAAAAAGTAGAAGAGTGGCACAATCCTACACTTACACTTATCTACCTTCCACATCTGGACTATAACCTTCAGCGCTGTGGCATAGACTTTAGCAAAATTGCTAAAGACCTTAAAGAGATAGATGAAGTATGCAAAGATCTGATAACTTTTTATGAAGCCAGAGGAGCCGAAGTGGTGTTGCTTTCAGAGTATGGGATTACCGATGTAAACCACCCTGTACACATTAACCGGGCTTTGCGTAAAGAGGGCTATATCGCTATTAAAGAAGAGCTGGGGCTGGAGCGTTTGGATGCAGGAGCCAGCCGTGCATTTGCGGTAGCCGACCACCAGTTGGCCCACGTATACGTGAACGACAAGAGCATACTTTCGCAGGTCAAAAAGCTGCTGGAAAAATTACCAGGTATACAGCATGTATTGGATGAGGAAGGGAAAAAGCAGTTTCATATTAACCACGAAAGAGCGGGAGACCTGGTAGCAGTTGCCGATAAAGATTCATGGTTTACGTATTACTATTGGCTAGACGATAATAAAGCTCCTGACTTTGCCCGTACGGTAGATATTCACCAAAAGCCAGGCTACGATCCGGTAGAAGTATTTGCCGATCCAAATATTAAGTTTTTAAAGGCTAAGGTAGGTATGAAGCTACTAAAGAAAAAGCTGGGGTTTCGCTACTTAATGGATGTTATCCCGCTGGATGCCACACTGGTTAAAGGTGCCCATGGTCGTATTCCGGAGTCTGTAGAAGATCGCCCATTACTAATAAGCCAGAACAAAAATCTGCTTCCGGAGGCAAATATAGCACCAACTCATGTGTACGAATTAATCAAACACCATTTAGGGTTTTAGTAGCTTTCTCATTTGAAGTTTGGCTTTTCTTACGTTTGCGTGTTTTGAGCTGAGATTAGTTTTCACATCAGGGGCAAATGCTGTTTTTTCAGGCCATGAAAGTTGTAGTGATTGGAGGTACCGGCTTTATAGGTACTCACGTAGTTCGTGCTCTGCTCAGAAGAAATACAGATGTCGTGCTCTTTACGCGTAGCGATATAGATGGTTTATTCTCCGAAGAGCGTGTATACCATATCCATGGCGACAAGGAGGATATTATACAGTACAGAAAGGTGTTTCGTATGCTGGAGCCAGATGTGGTCATAGATATGATCTCCTTTACCTTTCAGGATGCATGGAATACACTACAAGCCTTTGAAGACGCAAAACCACGTATGGTGGGTATTAGTAGTAGCGATGTGTATCGTGCGTATGAATACTTCAGAAGCCCCAAAGCAGATCAACTGGAACCCTTACCGCTAAAAGAAAGTGCTCCTTACCGCGAAACACTATACCCATACCGTTATCTGAATAACCCACGCATATGGGATTATGATAAGATACCTGTAGAAGCACTTTACCAAAATGCATTTGAGCGGCGCAATACAATTTTACGTTTATCGGCAGTGTATGGCCCAGGTGATAGGCAGCTTCGCCTCAAGGAGCCCATCAGCCGTATTTTAGACGGGCGACGTTTCATTTTGCTAAACGAAGCCGAAGCCGACTGGCGGTGGACCTGGGGTTATGTAGAAAATGTAGCCGAAGCTATTGCGCAGGCCGCCCTGTCCCCTAAAGCAGAAGGTAAAATTTACAATATTGGAGAGGAGCGTGCTCATAGTGTATATGAGTGGGTAGTACGTATTGCCAATGCTATGGACTGGAAACTAGAAGTAGTGAAGACAAATGCTAAATTTTTACCTAACTACCAAAAGCAGCCTTTCAATTACAGACAGCACCTTATTATGGACACCTCCAGTCTGAGAGAAGATATAGGCTTTAGCGAGCCCATAGGTAGTGCGGAGGCTATTGAGAAAACCATAGAGTATCAGCGCTGGTACTTCTCTAAAGACAAAAAGCCTATCCCCTGGGACTATCGTCTTGAGGATAAGCTTTATCACAAGGCATACAAATACAAGTTTATGGTCTGATACTTAGCCTTTAATGCCAAATAGCTTCATAGCTTCTTTTCTACGCTTACTGTCGTCTTCAGAAATACTTTCGTTGCTGGCAGCTTTACTTTTAAAATCAAGCTTTTCTGTAAGCAACTCGCTAAAGAACCAGATGGAGCCACTTAGCATTGCACTGATAAGTACTGAGGTGGCGATCATGTCAATAGACGCTTCCCAATGGTTATAGTACAATAGGTTAGAAGCAAAAGAAGCCAATGCATAAAATTGCCCTACTAATTTTTTACCATGTAAAATAAACATAAGAATAGCAGCTTCAATAGCGAAGGCACAGATAATAGCATGAGCCCAGTTAAGACCGCTCCAGTTTTCATTAGCCAGGCTGATAGTCAGGTCGGCTCGTCTTACCGTCTCAAAGAGGTAAGCCGTATGCAGCATCTGCCCTAAAATAATAAATATCAGAGCGATAAAGACGAAAGACTCTGATCGGAGAAAGGCAATTATACTTTTCATAGAAAAAGTTATTGGTTTCAATGATAAAAGTAAGTCAAGCCGCTCGCTTACTAACCTCAATCACAAATCTTCTCTTGCATGTGTAATAAGGAGTAGTATTAAATACGCATATAAGGTATGAAAATGGAACTAAAGGAGGATTAGAGGAAAAAGGCTATAAAAACACAGTATATAAAGCGTTTGTACATAAGGATTTAAAGTAATGCTTTCTCTATTTGTGAAATTCTTTGAATAGTAAACTGCTATTTTCAGCTATAGCCTATGTGAGAATTAAGGGGTTAATAAGTGAAAGCTGTAGTTTACCCTATTTGTAGGGAAATATTTGCCTTAAATAGAAAAACGGGAGGTAAGCCTCCCGTCAGAATAAATTTATAATACTTCCCCTGCACCCTCAAGGCTTTCTAGCTCATTAATAGCAAGAATTATCTGTTTGCGATGATCTTCCAGTAGCGTAGTAGTGGAGTCTCCGAGGCTCTTGCTCTTTAGTGCTTTGTTATAGTCTTTAAGAGCAGCCTCCTCTCCTTTTACACATTCTCTAAGCACTGCATCTTCATCATTTTTTGCACTTACGTTAGCTGTAAAATTAATCCAGGCTCTATGTAAATCACTCATCAGGCTGGTATCTGATATTGGCTTACCTCCCAGCTCTAAAATTTCATCTGCCAGGTCAATGGCAAACCCTTGTCTGATATCAGCATTCTGTAGCAAAAAATTGCTTAAGCGAGAATGTTGCTTTACGTTTTCTGCCGCACTACGATAACCCTTCTCGGCATCGTAATTTTTCTCTAACAATTCGTTGAGAATGGAAATAGCTCTTTTGTCGTTTTCCATAACTAAAAAATTTGTGTTGGCTAAAAAGTTAGGTATAAATAATGCTCAGAACGAGGGATTCTACGAAAAGTTCTGAAAGAAATCATACTTATTTTTTTAAACCTTAATTATCTGATAATTAGGGGGTTGTTTTTAGTATTATTTTTTTATGTTGCTATGATTTGCTAATGATTTCTTGAAAAAAATACGTTTACAAATACTAAGCTCGTAAGACTGTTCTTTAGACAATTATGCATAACCAGTAGGGGATTTTCAGGTTAGGTATGTATTAATGATGAATATACCCTATGAAAAAGCGACCAAAGCTTAGACACACAGAGCAGGCCAAAACAAGCAGAAGAACTTTGAAAAGAAGCCGCACTACAGGAAGAAGAAGCCGAAGACGGGGTAATACTCAAGATAATGCGAAACAGGCAAACCAGCAGCTGAGCAGGTTCAAACAGGCTTCTATTGTGGCTTTTGCCTTTACCATGCTATTGCTCATGGTATTTCCCGGGGGAGAGGCTGCGCAAATTAACAGCGATAGCATACCCACCGAAACAGAAAAGTCTGTAGCAGAAATAGATAGTGCAGATTTAACGGTAAATACCAGTGCTGCAGCCGGAGAAGCTATTGATACAGTGCGTTCACTTTGGGGCGACTTTTATAGCAATCTACCCAAATTACTCATAGCTATACTCTCACTGTTGATCGCCTGGCTATTATTAAAGCTAATACGTCCCATACTGCGTAGATTAACTCATCATTGGAATATCTCTTCGGCAATTATTGCAGTAGTTTCCATTTCGGTCTGGCTACTGGCCGCAGGCGTAGCCCTGAGTGTGCTGGCAGGGGACATTCGTGCACTGGTAGGCTCGGTGGGTTTAGTCGGCTTGGCCTTATCCTGGGCATTGCAAACGCCTATTGAAAGTTTTACAGGCTGGCTGCTTAACTCTTTTCAGGGTTATTATCGGGTGGGTGACCGAATAGCGGTAGGTGAGATTTTCGGAGATGTGTATCAGATAGATTCTCTAACAACTACCGTATGGGAGATTGGCTCCCCTGACCAGCCCGGAGCAGTGCAGGCAGAGCAGCCAACTGGCAGACTGGTTACTTTTCCGAATAACGAAATACTTACCGGTACAGTCATCAACCTAACGCGCGACTTCCCTTTTGTTTGGGATGAACTGGCCATACCTGTAGCCAATGAGTCAGATCTACCACTCTCTCTGGAGGTAATACAGAATGTGGCTAATCAGTTATTAGGAGATTATATGCACCAACCGGCTAAAGAATATGCGGCTACATTAAAGCGAGCCAATATTGAAGAAGAAGTAGCAGAGAAACCTCAGCTTTTTGTCTCAGCCACAGACTCCTGGACAAACATTACCATTCGCTATCTGGTAGCTGCTAAAACCCGTAGAAAGTGGAAAAGTGAGCTACAGATAGCTATAAGCAAAGAGTTAAATTTGGATAAGTACCAAAAAAAGATTATACCTGCCTATATCCGTCAGCAATACCAGCAGATTAATCCGCAGGGCATACCCATTGCTCCCAAAGGGGAGTAGTGCCAGGCTACGGGTGTAGAGATAATCAGGCCTGAGCTTATATATAAAATCTGCATAAACTAAAGCCTCTCTACATAGTTGTCACTTTGGTTCCTGTGCTGAGTCAAGTGCTTTTAGCAACATCATTAATTTTTGAATCTATAAAATCCAGAATTAGTCATGGCAAATTGTTTTGCATTATTAGGTTGGAGTTTACCTGTCATAGAAAGTATGCAAAAGCTCAACAAACCTTTTGTAGTCGTATCCTTCCCCGACTTTGAGTCTTATGCCCAGGAAAACAATATTCCGTTTGTTTCCTACCAGTTTGACGAATGGAGCGATACCTCAAACTCTATTGACCTGGCAGAGAAACTTCAGCCATTTAATGCGGACGTAGCGGTACCTTTGTTTGAAGAAACCGTAGAGTGGGCGGGTGCTCTAAACTCTATTTACCGTGGAGACCCCAGAGTTCTTAACCGTGCTTTTCTCTTCCGTAATAAAGCCATGATGAAACGTAAAGCACTAATTGGAGGACTTAAAGTAGGCTTTTTTGAAGAGGTGTACAATCGGGAGCAGGTACGTCAGTTTATGAAAAGGCTCAACGAAGCTAACCTGCAAGTAGCTGGAGAAGAAGATAGCTGGGTACATTTAAAGCCTTTTGCTTCGGCAGGTACCGTAGGTCATCGCCTGCTACGCTCTATGTCCGATATAGACGAGAAAGTAGAGGATAGCGATTTCCCCTGCCTGGCAGAAAGCCACTTAAGCGGTAGAGAGTTTTCTTGTGAGGCTTTTATCCACAAGGGCAAAATCAGGTTCCTGAATATTACAGAATATGTAAAGCTGGGCTATTCTAACTTTGTGCCGGAAGGGCGCTATCTGGAAAGTAAACGCGAGCTAATCCACAAGCATGTGCAAAAGCTGGTAGATATTTTTGGTATTGAGTATGGCATGATTCACCCGGAATGGTTCCTTACTGATGAGGACGAAATGAATTTTGGCGAGGTAGCCTGCCGTATACCAGGAGGGCACATATTGGAACTGGCCGCAAAAGCTTATGACTTTGACGCTCTGGCTGCCTTTGTGCTTTGTCATGATCCAAATATAAGTGAGGAGGAATTAGATGCTGTATTTCCTCCTAAAGACCACAAGCCAGAAACATATTATGGCAATGTAATGATCTATCCTCGTAAAAACGAGATATCTAAGCTGGAAATACCTGATGAGCTAACCGAAGAGCCCTACTTTATAGACCATAATCTGGTGCCGCCCCTGAGTTCTCAGAAAATCAATTCACGCGAAGGGTTTGGTAATCATTTTGGTACAATTAATTTTCGCGGAGAAGACCCCGATCGTATGGCAGAGTTACTTAAACATTACGAGAATGTGGACTTCTATTTATAACCATTTGAATGCAAGAAACTATTTCTACTGTACATAGTATAGACAAATTTCAAAGCTCTTTTCAGGAGTTTCTGGAAGCCAGTGAGCTTACCAGAGCAGATAAGGCTAACAAGCTTTTAAGTCAGGTTGATATGCTCAGCCTGACTTTTGAGGGTATAGCACATTTGTATACCAAAATAGGAGCGCTGGAGGAAGCAGGCATATTTAAAGATACTCCCTGGAATGAGCCTAAGCGTTTGGTGCCCACTCTGGTAAAGGGCACCTTAAAGAGCGGTCACCCTAATTCTTCTACAGAGCTACTTAGTGAGCTTCGTATACTGGGCTATGCCCGGGGCGAAATTCAGTCTTCATTAATAAGTCAGGAAGAAGCTGCTGCTTTTTTAGAAGAGGTGTTGGTACACAATCTGGAGTTTGTCTTTCAGGAGCCTACCGAAGAGACTCGCATAAATTTGAGTGAGCGTGAGCTTAAAAAGATAAGCTTACTTTTTAAATTTTTGCTGGAGCACTCGCGCCTGGAAGGTATCAAAGAGAAGTTAGCAGAAGAGATTACCATTATTTGCGAACAGCGCCCCGTAGTTACCAGGCCCGCCCGTGAGATTATAAGTCTGGTCAAAGAGAAAATGGATCTCAGTTCCGACTCTGAAAGTGATCGCATACTAAAAATGTATGTTGATGAACTTTATGCCCCCTCTGCTGCTACCCGTGAGCACCAGACTACTGAAGCCTATGAGCAGTTTCTCAAAGAGGCTAGCGCTGATATGCTGGCTCGTGAGTCTTACGAACTAGGAAATGCCATGCGCTCTCATGGTTTGGTAAGTAACTTCCACGCGAGTTTGCTACTGCACTTGGTAGCACAGGAGCAGGATGATCTGGTACCTGCCGCCCTTAAACTTAACGATACCGGAGAGGCAGAATGGTATCACCACAAAAAATTTGTAAGAAAACTTTTTCGCGAGGTTATTCACCCCTACAATGCGCAGTGTATTTACGGCTTTGCCAAAATGCTGGAGAAGGGCCTTTTCTCTCGTCAGGCAGTTAGAGCCGGCTTAGATAATATGCGACGTATGAGGCTGCATAGCAAAACGGAAGAGGCCATTAGGCAGTCTATAGTGCAGAAGCATCCGCAGGTAAATGCCTTACAATACCTTATCGGTGCGCTTATCCGAATTTTGGGGCAACCCCTTGGCGTAGGGCAAGGTAACAATCCTACCTGCCAGTCGGCCCGGGGTATTAGTATGTGGAGTCAGCATGCCCCTGCCAAACTGATTAATCTTGTAATAACGGCAGCTACGCAAAATAATATCGTATTCCGTTTTGAAGGTAAAGAGCTGGAATCCAGCCTTCTGGGCAAAGGCTTGGTAGAGAACCTGGACTATAACCTGGATGCTGTATCAGTCATTTTGGTCCCCAATCTGGATAAGGTATACAATGAGATGATGCGCCTGGCTACCGGACGTACAGAAGATCCGCACAAATGGGTGAATCCTGCTTTATATGGGCAGTGGATACAAATTGGTTTTGCCTCGGTATACAACTATCTGCTCAATGCCATCCACGATTTTAAAGGCTTTCAGAAAGTTCTATATGCCTCTTGCCATCCCGACTACAATGGAGGTCAGAGGTTAGTGTACCCCAACCCGGTAGGTATTTATATTACCTCCTCAAGGGGAGATATGCTGGGTTTTCATGCGGTATCGCTTTTAAGAGTGCGCCGCGACCCTCAGGGTGCGATGCGAGCCTACTTCCTCAACCCCAACAATGAAGGCCGGCAGGACTGGGGGCAGGGTATAAAACCGTCGGTATTTGGGCATGGTGAAAAGCATGGAGAGTCTTCTCTGCCTTTTTATCAGTTTGCTTCCAGGGTATATGCCTTTCATTATAATAGTTTAGAAACCAAAAATTGGATAGACAAGGTGCCAGAAGATGAAGTGGCTAAGGTAGAAGAGCTAGCCCGCGAGAGTTGGGGGCGTGCCTATGTCTGGAACGAAACACCAAAACAATGGTAAAGCACTCTTCAAGAATTTTACTGAGTCAATCCGCATTTAAGAATAACCTTAATTTTATCAAGAAAAAGACAGGCGCAGGGGTACGCTTTTCTTCCGTAGTAAAGGCCAATGCTTATGGCCACGGTATAAAAGAGTTTGTGCCAATGGCAGAAGCCTGTGGTGTCAGACACTTCTCGGTAGCTTCTGCTTTTGAGGCAGAAGAAGTACTGGAAAGCATAAATAAAGGCTCAGGGATTATGATTATGGGTATCTTGTACGAAGATGATATCCCCTGGGCTATAGAACATGATATAGAATTTTATGTCTATAACTACGACCGGCTCGTCAAAGCTCTGGAAGCAGCCCAGAAGCTCAATAAAAAGGCTAAAATTCATTTAGAAGTAGAAACAGGCGCGAACCGCACCGGCCTGCAGGAAGATGAATTTCCTAAAGCGCTGGACTACATGAAAGCTCATCAGGACTACCTGGTTTTTGAAGGCCTATGTACCCATTTTGGTGGTGCGGAAAGTCTGTCTAATCAGTTCAAAATAGATCGGCAGCATGCTCGGTACAAGTCATTTTTAAAGCAATGCAAAAGGAAAAAGTTTATGCCTAACTATCGGCATATTGCCTGCTCAGCAGCAGCTCTTGCCATGAAGGATACCGTATATGACATGGTAAGGGTAGGCGTAGCTCAGTATGGGTACTGGCCCAGCCCCGATATTTACTATTTGCACCTACAGGAAGTAGACAAAACTTCTGACAAACCGCTTAAACGAATCTTTACCTGGAAAACAGATATCATGGACATTCGCGATGTCAAAGAAGGAGAGTTTATTGGCTATGGTACCGCTTATCAGGCTGCTCAGGATATGAAAGTAGCAGTATTGCCACTGGGCTACTCTAATGGGTATCCTCGTGCACTATCCAACCGGGGGCATGTACTAATCAGAGGAAAGAAGGCTCCTATTGTAGGTTTAATCAACATGAACCTGTTTATGGTAAATATCACTCACATACCTGGTGTTAGCCTGGAAGATGAAGTAGTATTGGTTGGCAGACAGAAAAACAATGTGATTAACGTAAAGTCATTTACTAACTTTACTCAGTTGGTAAACAACGAAATGCTGAGCCGCCTGCCGGCAGCTATTCCTCGTGAAATAGTAAAATAAGCTGCTGTAAAGTGGTAAAGTCCAGAGTATTGTAGTAAAAAACAAGGCAAAAGGCATGGTTTCTGTCAACAGAAATGCATAACAGAATGAAGAAGTATGAGAGCGTTTGCCTTAAAATTGATGTTGAGCACAGCACTGATAATACCCTGGAGCTGTGTGGAAGATGATTGCGGTGGCTTACAAAACCAAAAGATCAATACAGTTGGAATAACAGTGAATAATACCCTGCTTCTGGAAGGAGGCTATAGTATAGAGAAACAACTTGTGGCAGAAGAAAAGGTGAGCTATAAGCGCTTTGGTCTTCAGGTTTTGCCAGAGGTAGCTTATCTTAGTATGGTCAAGGATAAGTTAAAAAGCTCGTTTATTTCTGCTGCTTATGCTTGCTCTCCTATGTCTGTATCTACAGAAGAGATAGAGGATATTGCTATATTTAGCGATGAAGACTACATACAGAAGAACAGCCAAAAAATAATTGTGGCCGGCGACACTTTAAATAGTCTATTTAATATCTATGATTATAATAGCGGGCGTATTGTAGGTTTACCGGATTTTCTAATGGATGAAGGCCTGGAGGCATCCGAAGAGGGCTTTATACTTCAGCCAGCAGTAGCACCAGAGCAGGAGCAGAAGCACGAGTTTACAATTCATTACCGCCTCACGAATGGTGAGTATTATGAAGTAAGCGCAGAGGCTATCATATTACAGCCTTAAAACAGATGTGTATTGCTTGTTGTAATTGGGTATATATTTATTGAATAAAAATTGAATATAATGTCTGATACAAGCATAAAAAAGATAGAGGTAAACCATTCACCTGCTACTGAAAAAGGGGAGAAGTTTTTGGCTTCTGGTACCCAGCTTGCTATGCGAATGTGGGAAAATGAAGCTCCTGGCAGTAATAAACCAGAGGTAAGCCGCCCCTACGAAACAGTAGGTTATGTAATTAAAGGAAAAGCAGAGCTACACTCAGAAGGGCAAAAGGTAATTTTAGAACCCGGCGACTCTTAATCTGGTGACAAAAGAGGCCAAGCATACCTATAAAATTCTGGAGTCGTTTACAGCGGTAGAGGCTACCTCTCCACCATCTCAGGTGCATGGAAGAGAAAACTAGAAGTAAAAACGACTAAAATATAAGACTGCTTCAGAAGGAGTTAAAGAGTATGTCTATTAGGTGCTCTTAGCTTCCGGAGCAGTCTTTTTTACTGCTGCTTGTAGCTGTAGTAAGCAGAGGCAGCAACCAACAGCTGTTATCAAATATCAGCAGTAATGACCTGCCGGGTGTTTGTGCAGATTTATTTTTTCTTAATTGCCAATTGCCCACAGGCAGCGTCAATATCTTTACCGCGGCTGCGACGCACATTTACGGTTACACCTTTTTTCTCCAGAAAAGCAGCGAACTGATCCAGTCGGTCGGCTTCCGTATTTTTGAAATCAGCTTCACTGATGGGGTTATATTCTATAATATTTACCTTACTCGGTACTTTTTTGGTAAACTCCCATAGCTCGCGAGCATCCTCTAAAGTATCGTTAAAATTATAGAAAACAATGTATTCAAAAGTAATACGATTGCCGGTTTTGTTGTAAAAATAATTGAGGGCGTCTTTTAGGGCTTCCAGGGTATTGCTTTCGTTAATAGGCATTATTTTGTCACGCTTTTCGTCATTAGCAGCGTGTAAAGAAAGTGCCAGATTAAACTTTACCTCATCATCACCCAGCTTTTTAATCATTTTAGCAATTCCGGCAGTAGAAACAGTAATACGCTTGGGAGACATATTCAGTCCTTCCGGAGAAGTAATATGGTCTATGGACTCAAGTACATTTTTGTAATTAAGCAGGGGCTCTCCCATTCCCATATATACAATGTTGGAAAGAGGTATCTGATAGTTGGTTTCGGCCTGCTGATTAATAAGGACTACCTGATCGTAAATTTCTGCCGCGTCCAGATTTCTTTTACGCTCCATATAGCCGGTGGCGCAAAACTTACAGCTTAGAGAGCAGCCTACCTGAGATGATACGCAGGCAGTCATACGAGAAGAGGTAGGAATAAGTACGCCTTCTACCGCATGTCCGTCGTGCAGCTCAAACATAGATTTTATTGTACGGTCACTGCTAAGCTGATGATCCTGCACTTTTACTGGATTAAGAACAAAATGTTCCTCTAAAAGCTCACGGGTTTTTTTAGAAAGGTTCGTCATTTCATCAAAGCTTCGGGCAGACTTCTTCCATAGCCATTCCTGTATCTGCTTACTACGGAAAGGCTTCTCTCCTATCTCTGCCAGAAACGCTTTAATAGCCTCTGGCTTGGCTTTGCGAATGTCTGTTTTGCTCTGCTGTGTAATAACGGCACCCATCTGACTAGTATTAAATTAAATTGAATGCGGAAGCTCTTTAGCTTATAAGAAAAGGTAAAGCGAAACCTGAGTATAAAATGCTAAAGCTTAATTATGCTCTCCCTGCCCCCTAGCTTCCTACTGTGCAAATTTATGATATATTTGCTAGATGTAGTAATACGATATTTCGGGTCAATAAATTCATAATACAACAACAAATTGAGAAAAACTTTAGAAAAGGCCAGCAGCTACATAGACCGGCTCAATGAGGCTATAGGCAAAGGTGTCTCCTGGCTCAATACGGTGCTGGTGCTCTTAATCTGCTACGATGTAGCGGCTCGCTACCTCTTCAATACCTCCTCCTCAGGAATAGTAGAACTGGAATGGCACATCTTTTCCTTTATTTTTTTGCTGGGGGCCGCCTATGCTCTCAAACACGACCGACACGTAAGGGTAGATGTGTTTTACCAAAATTTTTCTCCCAAAAAGCAAGCCTGGGTCAACTTGCTGGGGACGCTTCTTTTTCTAATTCCTTTCTGCGTTATTACAATACAAACTTCGCTAAAATTTACAGCTAATGCCTACACTATACAGGAAGGCTCGCCCGACCCCGGAGGACTGCCTTTTCGGTTTATCGTTAAAGGAGCCATTCCTATAGGTTTTACCCTCTTACTGTTGCAAGCGATTTCCTTGGCTATCCAATCATTACTTACCCTGACCGAACCTAAGACTAATCATGCCTGATATACTGCCTATCATTCTTTTTGCTTCTATCTTTTTATTGATTCTTTTCGGTTTTCCGGTAGCCTTTACCTTAGGTGGCGTTTCTGTCTTGTTTGGGCTCATTACATTTGGTCCAGACTTTTTTTACCTGCTGTCTCTGAGAGTGTTTGGTACCATGACCAATTATGTGCTGCTGGCAGTGCCCCTCTTTATTTACATGGGTATTATGCTGGAAAAATCAGGACTGGCCGAGAGCTTGCTTGAAACAATGGCGCTGCTATTTGGGCGCTTCAAGGGAGGGCTGGCAATTTCTGTAGTAATTGTAGGTGCCATGCTTGCCGCTTCTACCGGTATTGTGGGAGCTACGGTTATTACTATGGGGCTTATCAGTTTGCCTACCATGCTTAAACGAGGCTACAGCGCGGAATTGGCTACAGGTACAATCGCTTCTTCCGGCACTTTGGGCCAGATTATCCCCCCTTCGGTGGTGCTGGTACTTTTGGGTAGTGTGCTTAATGTTTCGGTAGGCGATCTTTTTACCGCTGCTTTGGTGCCAGGCTTGGCGCTGGTAGGCTGTTACCTTTTGTATGTAATTATTAAAGCAACACTACACCCAAAATCTGCACCGCCTATGCCTATGGAAGAGATTGAGGCATTTAGGCAAAAAGGGATGTTTAAAAGAGTTGTGTCAGCATTTGTGCTTCCTTTCTTACTAATTGCTGCGGTATTAGGGTCTATCTTTGCCGGCATTGCCTCACCTACTGAAGCTGCCGCGGTGGGAGCTTTAGGAGCTTCTTTATTAACAATTTTTCAGGGAAGATTTAGCCTAAAGGTGCTTAAAGATGTAATGCAGGAAACAACTCACCTCACCTGCATGGTGTTTATTATCCTGGTAGGAGCTACTGCCTTTGCGCTGGTGTTTCGGGGCATGGAGGGCGACCGTTATTTGGTTGGTCTGATTGAACAAGCCAACCTTTCGCCTATGGCTTTTCTGGCAATTGTTATGGTGGTGGTATTTATTGCCGGCTTCTTTATTGATTTTATTGAGATTATCTTCATTATAGTGCCGGTAGTGGCACCCATTTTTAATGTAATGGGTATAGACCTGATATGGATAGGAGTATTGCTGGCGCTCAATTTGCAAACTTCTTTTTTGTCTCCACCTTTTGGTTTTTCGCTATTTTACTTAAAAGGCGTGGCCCCTCCCTCAATAACTACAGCACAATTGTATAGAGGTATCGTTCCGTATGTAGTGATACAACTAGTATTTCTGGGGCTGGTCATCGCTTTTCCGGAGATAGTTACTTTTCTGCTAGATGACTGATGCCAGTTTGTGAGTGTCTTTCTTTTTTTAGAAATTAAATAATAAAACCTGCGTAATGAATCCTAAGCTTTGTTTAGTCTTCCTTTTGCTACTGTTTTTCAGCCTTGAGCTTAAAGCGCAGGAAAGTGCTTTTACCTGGCCTGAAGGAAAGCAAATGGCTCTAAGCCTGAGCTTTGACGATGGCAGAGCCAGTCAGGTAGAAGCGGGAGTGCCCCTTTTCAATACATATGGCGCAAAGGCTACCTTTTATGTAATGCCCTCGGCGATTGAAGAGCAGCTAAACCTATGGCAGAATGCAGTAGCTCAGGGGCACGAAATAGGAAATCATTCTCAGCTACATCCCTGCTCCGGTAATTTTCTGTGGTCTCGCCACAAAGCCCTGGAAGATTACAGTCTGGAAAGAATGGAAGAAGAGCTGAGGGAGGCTAACAAAGAAATAGAAACACTCTTAAATACGGTACCCGCCACGTTTGCTTATCCCTGCGGGCAAACCTATGTGGGCAGAGGAGAGCAAACCGAGAGCTATGTTCCGCTGGTAGCACGCCTGTTTAGCTCCGGAAGAGGATGGATGGACGAAGCGCCTAACGATCCGGCTTATTGCGAGCTCTCTCAGATTACAGGTATTTCTATGGATGCTAAAAGTTTTGAAGAGATACTGAACCTGATTGAAAATGCTCATGCACAGGGAGCATGGTTAGTACTGGCAGGACACGACATAGGAGAAAAAGGCCCGCAAACTACTCGCCTGAGTATGCTGGAAAAACTACTAAAATATGTGGAGAATCCAGATCATGGCATTTGGCTGGCTCCAGTAGGTAAAGTGTCAGAGTATATCATTGAAGCTCGTTGAGCATTCTGCAGATGATTTTTTCGTACAAAAAGTTGTTTTTTCAAGCCGAGGAAATTCATATTTTTGAAACAGATTTTTAAGAATTATAGAGAAATGCATATTTCTCTACTATGTTGTTGGATACTTCCCCGTTTCGCTGATCATATTTTTGTTGCGTGTTGCTAAAATAGCCAGTCTATGGTTGTTCATTGTCTGCTCTTTCGGTATGCTGATAGAAAGTGCGAGCTGCGCCTTGTGTAATATGTAGAGAAAAAGCAGCCTGCTTGGCTTTTTGCTCTAAAGCGCATATTTATTCCTCGCCAATACTTTAGTATAGCAGACTACAATTAACTGAAAGTGTGAGCGTTACTCTCTCACTTCTTTAACCTTGGAATGGATGGCGTCAGGAAAGGAACATACTTTAGGTACAATACTACTAACACCGTTGACGGGCCTGTTTGCCTGGCATTTGTCGCAGGGCGATCAGGCTATAACAATCCTGGCCAGTACTGGCTGTTTGAGTGGTATTTTTATCAGTCCTGACCTGGATATGCAAACCCGTACGGTTTCGGAAACTACACTGGTTCGTTGGTCCTGGACAATAGGTTATATATGGATATTTCTTTGGTACCCTTACGCTTTATTTTTTAAGCATAGGGGTATTAGCCATTGCCCGCTGGTAGGAACTTGTACACGGCTACTTTATATGGTAGGTTATGCTTTTTTACTACAGGAAATTTTGCGGCATACGATGGATATAGAAGGTCATCTGATGTATTGGCTGAAAAATCATGCTATCACACTCTCCATCTTCTCAGCCGGACTGGCTATTTCTGATATTGGTCATTGGTTTATGGACAATTTTTAAAGCAGTCATGCTCTTGCTTTACTTATTTGCTTAAGGTTTTGAGGCTTTTTGTTTAGGTACTACTATGATTTTTGTAAATTATATGTAGCAACAAATAACAACAGCCATGCAAGTACTAAATACTACAGTAGCGCGTATACTTTTTGCACTACCCTTCATCATTTTTGCCCTCTTTCACTTTATGAATGCTTCTGCCATGGCAGCTATGGTTCCCGTACCGGGCGGTGCTTTTTGGGTTTATTTTACCGGAGCTGCCATGTTGCTGGCTGGAGTAGCAATCCTGAGCGGAAAGTATGCCTATCTGGCTTGTCTGCTACTAGCTTTATTGCTTATAATTTATGTGTTTGCAGTGCACCTTTCAGGAGCAATGGCCGGTAATCAACAATCTATTACCAGCCTGCTAAAAGATACTGCACTAGCCGGAGGAGCTTTAGCTCTAGGCTATCAGTTTAAAAAATAACTTATTGCTTAGTTAAAACAACAGCTTTTACTTCACCCAGGCCATCCGCTGGAATATTATCTGCTTTTAAACTAATAGGCTGCTGCCCTTTGGATAATTTTAGTAAACCTAAATCTAAAGCTGCCCAGCTTTGCTCATAAGCTTCCTGCTCTCGCTCTACCCGATCAGGGCTGGGTACTTTTATGGGTTTATATGGCTGCGTATTAATTTGGCTTACGCTACTGCTGGCAGAAGTTACCTGCATCTTTGCCCCTACCTGTTCTGGGGAAGCTGTGTATTTTAGCTGTACACGATAATCTCCTCCTTCTACAACATCAACATTCCAATACATGCTATCAGAAGTATTTGTCCATTGCCTTACCCAATCGTGTGCCCATCCGTGCGGGCTGTACACATAAGACAAGTTTTCAGATAGTGAGGCCTCATGAGCGGGTAATTCTACTATGGGTGCCTGTGTGTAGCCTAAAGGAATTGGAGGTGCCTGTTTATTATTTTTAGTTACATTTTCAAACCAGCGCAGGTAATCCTTTTGAAGCGCCTTAGCAATATCATTACGCTCATGTAGCAGGTTTTGGCGCTCTTCAGGGTCGCCTTGCATGTCATAAAGCATTATATTGTCTTCAGACTGCATTACCAGGCGGTACTGTGGCGTGCGGGCAGCTCCAGGATAAGGTCTTATTTTTCCGCCATGCACTTGATGAGTAAAAATAGTGCGCTCCTTCAGCTCTTCGCTTTCCCCCAAAAGTAATGGCAGTAAATTAACGCCATCCAGAGGGAGCGTTTTTACTGGTTCCAGCTGGCATAGCTCGTTCAGTGTGGGTAGCACATCTATATGGGCGGTAATCTGGTCTATCACTTTTCCTCGGGGAAGGTGGCTATCCCAGCGGATAAAAAACGGTACTCTTACACCCCCTTCATGAACACTTCCTTTATGTCCACGCATATTTCCATTGTATCGCTGGCTGTTGGGACCATTATCTGTTAAAAAGATGACAATAGTGTTCTCATTGATGTTTAAATCGTCTAGCTTTTTAAGGACTCGGCCTACATTATCGTCTATGTTTTCGCACATTCCATAAATTGCTGCAAGCTTATTGTCTAGACCTTTCGCCTTATACTTATCAAAATACTTATCAGGTACCTGAAACGGGCTATGGGGCGTATTATAGGGGATATAGCAAAAGAAAGGTTGATCTTTATTTTTTTCTATAAAATTTAGCGCGTAGTCCGTCAAAGCATCTACCATAAAACCTTCTGTCTGTACCGTATCCTGATTACTTTCCAGCGAAGTGTCAAAATAGTTGTACCAGTGGCCCGACTTGAAGCCTACAAACTCATCAAACCCCTGCCCTATAGGGTCTCGTGGATAATGAGCTCCATTATGCCATTTCCCAAAGCAACCGGTAGCGTAGCCATTTTCTTTAAAAACTTCTGCCATTGTTACTTCTTCACTGTGCATGTCTTCCATACCATCAGTAACCCAAGAGGTACCCGTACGCAGATGGTAACGGCCCGTGAGCAGGCTGGCACGAGTAGGAGCACAAACCGGGCTCACATAGAAACGATCTAGACGGATGCCCTCTTTTGCTATTTGATCAAGCACAGGTGTTTCTATAGTATCGTTACCATGAATACCAATATCCCCATACCCTTGATCATCGGTCAGGATCAGTACCACATTTGGGTGGTCTACACTGGCGTATATTTCTTCTTCGGGCAAGCTATCGCAAGCCATAAGCCCTATAAAGACCAGTGCTAGAGTTTTTTCAATAAATGACATAGCTATATGTTAGGTTGAAAGCTGGAGTAGTAAATTTTTTCGTTATAAATGGCGTACTCATTAAACTGATCCTGAAATTTTTTATACGAAGTATAAGCCTTTTTGCTAGCGGTGTCTGCAGCTGTCATGTCGTTTACAATCTCCTCACTATACTTACGGAATATATCTAATACTTCGGTAGGGAAAGGGCGGAACTCCACATTTTCTTCAGTTTTCAGCTTATGAGCATAGAGACTGTTCATAACTTCTGATTGGGAGAGTGTCCACAGATTCAGCCGCTCACTACAGGTACGCAGTATAGCCTGCAAGTCGCTGGGCAGCCCTTCAAATTTATCTTTGTTTGCAAAAAGCTCTAGTGCAGTGCCCGGTTCATGCCAGCCGGGATAGTAGTAGTATTGTGCTACATTATAAAATCCCATTTGATAGTCGTGAAAAGGACCTATCCACTCAGTAGCATCAATTACTCCGCGCTCAAGATTGGTATAAATCTCTCCTCCGGCTACCAGTACAGAGGTGCCGCCAGCTCTGCTAAAAACTTTTCCTCCAATACCGGGAATGCGCATTTTTAAGCCATTAATGTCTTCTGCAGAATTAATTTCTTTGTTGAACCAGCCACCCATTTGCATGCCTGTATTACCCCCCGGAAATGGAAGAAGGTTATAAGGAGCATAGGTTTCCTGCCAGAGTTCGGTGCCTCCTCCAGCTACCAGCCAGGCATTCATTTGTGGTGCATTCATGCCAAAAGGTACGGTAGCAAAAAATTGGGCCGCTGGTATTTTGCCCGCCCAGTAATAGGCTGCTCCATGCCCAAGTTCTATGGCACCATTACTTACTGCGTCAAATACTTCAAGGGATGGAACTAATTCACCTCCACCATAAACTGTAATCTCCATTCTGCCCCCCGACATTTCTTTTACCCATTGGGCAAATTTATTGCAGCCCTCTCCCAGAATAGGAAAGTTAGGAGGCCAGGTAGTGACCATTTTCCAGTGATAACTATCGTTAAAATTAATATAGGGAGCTTGGGCCGATGGCTTTTCGTTTTCGGTAGAACAGGCAGTTTGTGCAATGGCAGTACCTGCTACTGCGGCGCTAAGGCCGTTGCGCAAAAACTTGCGTCGGCTGGATTGATTAGGTTGCTTCATAAATTTTTGTAAAAGAGCAAGATATAAAGGAACAGAGAGAAATAAAATGCGGTTAAAAATTAGCGATTTGTGATATTTAAAGCAAAAAGCGTTAACTTTGCAGTCTTTTACGACAAATGGACGGGTTCCATTATGTTTAACAAAAAACAATTATGGCAGTAAAAATTAGATTGGCGCGTCGAGGACGCAAGAAACTGGCAATTTACGATGTAGTCGTAGCCGATGCCAGAGCACCACGTGATGGTCGCTTTATTGAAAAACTGGGTGTTTACAACCCTAACACTAACCCTGCTACTATCGATATCAGGGAAGACAAAGCTCTGGACTGGTTACTAAAAGGTGCCAAGCCTACCGATACAGTAAGAGCTATGCTCTCTTACCGTGGAGTAATGCTGAAAAAACACCTTCAGGTAGGTGTAAACAAAGGCGCTATTACTCAGGAAGAAGCAGATAAGCGTTTCAATGATTGGATTGAAGGTAAAGAGTCGCAGATCAGTGGAAGAAAAGAATCTATTCTTAAGAAGCAGGAAGAGGAAAGACAAGCTCGTCTGGAAGCAGAGAAGAAAATTAACGAAGCTCGTGCTCAGGAATTAGCCGCTAGCCAGAAGGCTGAAGAAGAGGTTAATGCCGAGGAAGAAGCTGAAGCCGAAGCTTCAGAAGAAGCTCCTGCACAAGAGGAAGCGGCTGAGAACCAAGAGGCTCCTGCAGCAGAAGAGAAGACTGAAGAAGCTTCTGAAGAAAAGAAAGAAGGTTAATACAGTATGCGGATTGATGACTGCTACCAATTAGGCTACGTCACCAAAACGCATGGCTTACAGGGCGAAGTTAAAGTTCTATTGGATGTAGACTTCCCTGAAGCATACGAAAATCTGGAATCAGTATTTCTGCAACTTATAAGTTCAGGAACGCTGGTTCCTTTTTTTATTGAGTCGCTTCGTCTGCAGCAGGATAGCCTTATCCTTAAGTTTGAAGATATAGATAGCCTGGAAGACGCTGAGCCCCTTCTCAAAGCAGGGCTATTTTTGCCACTGGACCAACTACCCGCTCTGGAAGAAGGTCAGTATTATTTCCACGAAATTATAGGCTTTCAGATAGAAGATAAAAATGCAGGTCCATTAGGTACCGTTAAAGATGTGTACGAAGGTGGAAGGCAGCATCTGATTGCGATGGAATATAAAGAGCGGGAAATTCTGATCCCCCTCAACGACGAAATTATAGTAGGAGTAGATAAAGACAAACAACGGGTATTTACTCATTTACCCGATGGTCTGCTGGACGTCTACTTAGAGGCTTAACCTTTCTTCTCCTTGTTTTTTTAAGCTAGTTCGCAATCTGCCAGAGCCAGGTAGTCTGGGCGGTCCGCAGCATGACGGTGGCGGTAGCTTTTTAGAATTTCTCCTTTGTATATCACAAAAATGCCGGGCATACGAAAGCCATCACCGGCTAATACTCCTATGCCCTGGGTTCTAATTATACCAGCTTGTAGCCCTCTTACCCAGGCACGTATACCAAAAAGCTGACGGAAAGAACCTCGGTTTAGCTGAAAAGTACGGTAGAGTACACACTCCGAATCACTGATCTGGTGAATACTATTGAGCTTATACTTATCAAAAAACAGAGTGGCTTCTTCACTGCTGCTCATATGTACCAGTACGATGCTCATTCCCTGTGCTTCTATTTCGCGACGATACTGCTTTAGGTCAGAGAGTGCCTCACGACAAAATGTACAGCCAAAATGACGCAAAAACATAAGATAGACAGGCTTTTGCATTGAAAGCTCGTACAATGATTTTCCTTCTTCTGTACGAAAGTGTCTTAAAGTATCATTGAGAGGATGCTGCGGGTTATACTCTTCATCATTAGGAGCCTGCCATGCTTTAAAAATCTGGTAAATAATAATACCCAATACTGGTATCCAGATAATATCTTTAAGCGCGAAAAAGAAGGCGAGGCGAGCAGTCACCTGATCGGAGAGGTAAAATTTAAGCAGAAAAATAAAAGAACTCAGTTTAATAAAGAAACCCGTAATAATGATAAGCGTATGGCGGAGAGGGTTAGCCGCCGCTAGAAAGTAGGCAGCTCCGAAGGTGATTGCCATGAGTCCGATGCTTAACCAGGGAAATATGGAGAAGGGAGTGCTCATGCCTGCCCAGCGTAGCATAATATCTGTAAAAAGCGCAAAAGTAAGCCCCCATACGGCATTAGTAATACCAGCAAAGCGGAGCACTATGGCAATCCAGTCGGGTAAATTTCTCATGTTTTCAGTTGGTACTTAACTAGTCTAACCTTGAGAATCCGTATAAAAACAACGGCAAAAGGCGGTATCCAGACCAGGTCGTTCATAATGAGATGAAACAAAAATTGCTTTGTAGCCTCACCCTCCATAACAAACCAGTAAAACCATGCGGCACCTATTAACTTTGATGCAATACCTACCAGCAAAAGATAAACAAGCTTACTGGGGTAAATAGCTATAGCAAGGTAAAGCAGCCCAAAAAATAATACACCTATCCCCTGCCAACTAATTATAGACGGGACGGCCATCTCACTTTGGCTTACCCATTGGTAAAAAGATTCGGGAAAATTAAAGATAAAAAATCCCCAGCCGATATTATATGTTCCGGCTAGTAATAGTACTCCTCTCATCCAGGGTTCTACCCTTAGTTCTTCTTGTTCTTCCATAGATATTAAGAGCCTGCAATAACGAACCAGGCTATGCAGGAGATAAATAGGTTTGTAAGATTATAAAAAACAAAGGTAGAGAAAGAGAAGCTGCGCATGATAAATACCTTGAATTTTTTGAATGCCTAATGTACGTAGCTTCCGGCATTTATATCAATTGTAGTGCCTGTAGCATGATCGGCCAGGCCGCTGGCCAGAAAAGCAATGGTAGGTGCTATATCTTCTGGTTTGGTTATGGAAGTTAACGCCAGATCACTTTTTACATACGATTCACCATACTTTTTAATAAAATCATCGGCCATATCAGTAAGCGTAAAGCCTGGTGCTACAATAAAAGCTTTAACCCCTTGTTTGCCATAAGCTCGAGCTATAGAACGTGTAAGTGATACAACTCCGCCTTTAGAGGCAGCATAAGCCAGATAGTCGGCAGTATCTCCCCGAAAAGCAGCCCGAGAGGAAATATTAATAATGCGCCCCCCGCCACAGCAGGTAAAGTGCTCAATTGCTTTTTTGCATAGCAGCCCGCTCGCATGAAGGTTAACCAGCATAGTTTTAGACCAGGCATCCGCAAAAGCGATATCATCGCCTTCCACCTCAGAGCTCATGGCAATGCCTGCATTATTAACAATGGCATGTAAGCGGCCAAATTCAGCTAAAACATTCTCAAAAAGCTGTAACACCTCTACAGGTTTGCAGAGGTCTGCCTGAAAAGTTTGCGCCCCTCCTCCTATCTCATCTGCCACACGTTGTGCGGTATTACTATTGCGGTAATAATGCACGGCTACCTGTGCCCCGGCACCTGCCAGCTGTATGGCTATTGCCCTTCCAATGCCGCGGCTGGCACCAGTTACCAATATCTTTTGCCCTGATAAGTCTACTTTCATATGCTATATAATCTGCTACTTATAGAAAAGTTAAAAAATAACTCTTAGAACTATAAATTTATTTGGCGCTAAGAATAATCATTTTCATTCTCTTACCCTTCATCAGATTTTGTATACTTGTTGCTTTCAACAACGAGTAAAAAACATATGGAGATTAATCCTGAACAAATAAACGAGCTGATTAGCGACAGGAGGTCAATTTATCCCGCGATGTATACAGGTGAAGTGGTAGAGCAGCATATTATTGAGCAAATGCTGGAGAACGCAAACTGGGCACCTACCCATGCTCTTACCGAACCCTGGCGTTTTGTGGTTTTTAGCGGCACAGGCTTACAAAAACTTGGCGATTTTCAGGCGGAGCTCTACAAAGAAAACAGTAGCGCGAAGGATCAGTTTGACGAAAAGAAATTTCAAAAGCTTAAAGAAAAGCCTTTGCAGTGCTCTCATGTTATAGCCATAGGCATGAAGCGCGATCCTAAGGGTAAAATTCCAGAAATAGAAGAAGTAGAAGCAACTGCCTGCGCGGTGCAGAATATGTACCTGACCGCAACTGCCTATGGTATAGGTTGCTATTGGGGTTCGGGAGGAGTGACCTATTTAGAGGAAGCCAAGCCATTTTTTGGCCTAGAGGCCCAGGATAAGCTTTTGGGGTTTTTGTTTGTTGGCGTTCCTAAAGAAGGCAAATGGCCAGCCGGGCGACGATCTCCGGTTGCCGATAAAGTGAGCTGGGTGCTAGACTAATTACCACCCATTAAGCTCCAGCAGCCTTTCTGCTTCTGTTAGGTAGGTAGCTATCCTGCTTTGAGCACTGCTATCAGCTTTCAGAATTCCTAACCTGTTCAGACTTTGAGGAGAGGGTACATCTGTTCGGGCAGGGTAGAGATAATGCGCTTCAGCGAAGTTTCTCATAACATCTCTAGAGAAAAGATAACTGAGTAGGGTGCGAGCTCTGCTGGCATGAGGAGCCCCTTCGGTAATCCCTGCGGCACTCAGGTGCAGGTATGCTCCACCTGAAGGAAATAGTAAAGCTGTTTTTCTTGAGCTGCTGGCGGCATACTCAGCCGTATTAACCAGGGCAAGCCAGGCACTACTATCGTTAAGAGCTGTAAATTTAGGAAGACCCTGCCGGCTACTATCTGCCAGGTTTTGCTTTAGTGAAACCAGCCAATCCTCAGCGTTTTGGGTGTTTTGTATGGCAATCATGGTAGCGAGGTGTGTATGCAGCTTTTCTCTTTTCAGGCCTAAGCTTAGTTTAGATTGCCACTTTATATCTGTTAGCGCTTCGTATTGCTGTATTTGCAGGGTGTCTACGCTATCTTTCAAGTAGGCAATAGCATGGGCACTGTAGGCCAGGCCCAGCCACTGCCGACTGTTATCTTTTAAGTGGGCAGGTATGGCACTAAAAAGGCTACTGGCTGACAGTGTATCCAGCAAGCCGGCTTGCTTAGCCTCTTGCAGGTATTGAAGGCCATTAAGTATGAGTAGGTCAGCCGGCATACTATCGGCCTGGCTTAAACGACTTATTATACGAGCTCCGTTTTCATGGACAATGTTCACTTTTACCCCAGAGGATTTCTCGTAAGCAGTAAAGAGATGCTGATCGCTTGATGTAAGAATATTGCTATACACAATGACTGCCTCTCCCTGTTCCACCAGGCGGGGAGAAGAGTCACAGGCATACAGAGCTAAGAGTAAGAGAATGTATTTACAGAAAAATCTATCCATAGGCTTAACTAAAGCCCTCTCTTATGCGGCGCGGACTTTGTTTGCGGGCTTAAAGTTTGTTAGCAATTTTTTGCTAAGGTAATGGAAGCGTGCGAAAAGTAAAACGGCAGCAATAGTAAGGCTTAGCAGAAGGCCGTACCAGATTCCATGAGGCCCCAAATCCATAGGGAAGGCCAGCCAGTAAGCAGTAGGCAGACCTACGACCCAGTAAGCAATAAGGGTAATGATGGTAGGGATTTTTACATCGGCCATCCCCCGCAGAGCTCCGAGGCCCACAGCCTGTACTCCATCAGAAAGCTGGAAAAATGCCGCTACAATGAGTAGAGAGCCAGCCAGCTCAATTACATCTACTTCATCTATATATAGGGAGGGAAGAAAATCTCTGCCTACCACAAAAATAATGGCTGATAGTGTCATGAGTATAAGTCCCATTAAGAATGAGGTAAAGCCTGCACGGCGCATATTAGGGATGTCTTTTTTCCCTAACTGATTTCCTACTCTTACAGTAGATGCGGCTGCTATGCCGGTGACCATCATATAACTTACGGCTGCCATATTGAGGGCAATCTGGTGCGCTGCAAGTGCCTGAGCTCCCAACCAGCCCATCATAATAGCGGCGCAGCTAAAGGCCCCAACTTCAAATATGTACTGAAATCCGGTAGGGATGCCCAGCTTTAGCATGCGTACCACCAGCTTTTTCTGTAAATTTTTAATGCTAAAATCTTTTACAAACCAACTGGCTCTGCTAACATATACAATGATGGCAATCAGCATGATAATTCTGGAAATAAGGGTAGCCCACCCAGCACCGTTTAGTCCCAGTTCAGGAAAGCCAAGTTTACCATAAATCAGCAGATAGTTAAGTACTATGTTTAATAAGTTAGAGCTGATAGTGATAAACATGGCTGTACGGGTGAAAGAAAGGCCTTCCGCATACTGCTTAAAAGTCTGAAAAACCATAAAAGGTAGCAGAGAAGAAGTAACTATCAGTAGGTAAGGGATAGTAATTTCCACTACCTGTTCGGGTTGCTCCAGCTGATAAAGAAGAGAAGATGCAAAAGTTACCAGCAGGCCTAAGAGAACAGCAGCGCACAAATTAATTACAAAGCCATGGCGAAAAACCTCACCACTTCTATGAATATCACCTTCTCCATCCGCAGCTGCTACCAGGGGAGTAATGGCCATAGATACACCTATGCCAAACATCATAACTATGGAAAAGATACTGTTTGCCAAAGATACCGCGGCCAGAGGTTCGGTACCTAGCTCACCTACCATCACACTATCTGCTACCCCCACAGTAATATGGCCGAGCTGGCTCAATACTATTGGGTAAGCAATGGTAAAAGTAGTGCGGAAATGTGTACTAAATGATTGTAATGACATGGTTGATTTGCGAGAAAGCAGTACGCGATCAAATTTATAGCCTGATGATAAACACCGGGCACCTCAAAAAATTCCCTCTTTTTAAATATTTAACTGACGTGCTACTTTTAAAAGGCCCGAAATGCTAATAGCATCTGTAATTTTGCCATCCATTACCCATTGTACAGCTTCTGCCAGGGGTAACTTTTTTATGGCCAGGTCTTCAGTTTCATCAAACTCTGTCTCGCCCTGCTCAAGATTTCGGGCAATGTAGGTAAAGCCCTCTTCGTCGGTTACAGAATTGGAGGTATGTATACGCATTAGCAGGCTCCAGTCTTTTGCTATAAGACCGGTTTCTTCTTTAAGTTCTCTTTTAGCAGACTCCAGTGGATCCTGATTACGATCTCCACCACCCATGGGTATCTCCCAGGAGTACTCGTCTAAGGTATATCTATGCTGCCCCACCAACCAGGTATTGCCCTCCTGATCAATAGGAATAATGCCTATGGCTTTATTCTTAAAAATGACCTTACCATAAATATTTTGTCCTCCCTTAGGGTTAATCACCTGATCTTCGTGCACTTCTATCCAGGGGTTTTGGTAAACCTCTTTGGTACTAATCTGCTTCCAGGGATTTGCTTGTTCTTTCATAGCTCAAAAACATTTAATCGGCATACAGTCCTACACATGCTGACCTCAAATATAATGCAACGGAAGCGGGTGAATGGAGTTTTGCAAATAGTACAGATAGAAAATAAGAAGTAGCAGAGCCAGCGCCCTAGCAGGAGAGCCGATAGGCTTTTAACAAGCTTAGTCTACCAGTTTTTTAAAGAAGTCCCACATCACAATGCCAATACTTACCGATATATTAAGAGAGTGTTTGGTTCCGAACTGGGGTATCTCCAGGCAGGTGTCAGCTTTTTCAATAACTTCATCAGAAATGCCAAACACTTCATTTCCAAAGACCATGCAGTACTTATTGTCTTTGTAGGGCAGAAAGTCCTGCAGGGGTACACTTTCATCGGCCTGTTCTACGCAAAGAATTTTAAAGCCCTCTTCTTTTAACTCGTCTATCAGGTCAACCGTTTTTTCTCGGTATTCCCAGTTTACGGAGTCAGTAGCACCCAGCGCTGTCTTGTTAATCTCACGATGGGGTGGTGTCGCAGTAATGCCACAGAGGTATACCTTTTCTACCAAAAATGCATCAGCAGTACGAAATGCCGATCCCACGTTGTTCATACTACGGATGTTGTCCAGTACTATAACGATAGGATGCTTTTTTTTGGCTTTAAACTCTTCCAGCGTCAGTCGCTCTAGCTCTTCATTCTTTAGTTTTCTCATAAGTATAATATGATCACATACCTACGTTCTCCTATTACCTAAGGGTAAAAAGAAGTAAATAGGTGCTGTTTTTTGGCGAAAAAGTGAATATATAAGATATTAAACTGACCACCATGAATTTAAAAATTTATCTACACTTTTGATGTATGAATTGTTTTGCCTGAGGCAAAGCTTATGCTTATTTTTGTAGAATCAGCTTTTTAAAAAACTACACATTTATGCCTAGCGCGAAAGCTAAGACTGCCAAGAAAGAAGCTCGGCAGAGTACAAAAAAAGAAACCCCTCTTATGAAACAATATAATGCAGTTAAGGGCAAATACCCCGGAGCATTACTATTGTTTAGAGTAGGCGATTTTTACGAGACTTTTGGAGAAGATGCCATCACTGCCAGCAAAGTGCTGGATATAGTGCTGACCAAACGGGCAAACGGCTCGGCTTCAGAGGTTGAGCTGGCTGGCTTTCCTCATCATGCGCTGGACAACTACCTGACCAAGCTGGTACGCGCAGGGCATAGAGTAGCCATATGTGATCAGCTGGAAGACCCCAAGTTTGCAAAAGGAGTGGTAAAACGAGGCGTAACCGAGCTGGTAACTCCAGGTCTCTCTTTTAACGACAATGTGCTGGACCGCAAACGTAACAATTATCTGGCGTCGCTGCATTTTGACAAAACTAAAGTTGGGATTGCTTTGCTGGATTTATCTACCGGAGAGTTTCTTACCTCTTGTGGTAGCACCGCCTACATAGAAAAATTATTGCAAAGCTTTAATCCGGCCGAGGTCATTTATTGTAAGCGTGATCGTAAAACCTACGAAGAGCTGTTTAGAGATCAGTATAATACTTATCGGTTAGAAGACTGGTTATTTACCCACGACTATGCTTACGAGAAGCTAACAAAACACTTTAATACCCAATCGCTCAAAGGTTTTGGAGTAGAAAACCTGGAAGAAGGTATTATCGCGGCAGGTGCCGTACTACACTATCTGGAAGAAACAGAGCACAAAGAGATTAGGCATATTTCCGCCATCGCGCGTATTGAAGAAGAAAAATATGTATGGCTGGATAAGTTTACTATCCGAAATCTGGAGCTGGTTTTTCCTCAGCATGAAGGTGGTGTGCCTCTGATAGAAGTGCTGGATAAAACCTGTACACCTATGGGGGCACGCTTGTTAAAGAAATGGATTGTATTGCCGCTCAAATCTAAAACGGCTATAGAGGAGCGGCTACAAACGGTAGAAGCTTTGCTAAATCAGGAAGAGCTTCGCAAGCAAATTATACAATACCTTAAAACTATCGGTGACCTTGAGCGCCTGATCTCAAAAGTAGCTGCTGGCCGTATTAACCCTCGGGAAATGATACAGCTGAAGCGGGCTCTGAAGCATAGTATTCCTGTAAAGCAGCTTCTGGCTTCGGTAGACATCCCTCAGTTGAAAAAGCTGGCCGATCAGCTGCATACCTGTGAGTTTATTCTGGACAAAATAGAAAAGGAGCTTCGGGATGATCCACCATTGGTCACTAACCAGGGAGGGCTGATTAGAGATGGTATTGATGAAGAACTGGATGAGCTCAATAAAATAGCCTATTCTGGCAAAGACTACCTGGAGCAGGTAAGGCAACGCGAAATTAAAAACACTGGTATAAGTTCGCTCAAGCTCTCATACAATAAGGTTTTTGGTTACTACCTGGAAGTGAGTAATGCTCATAAAGACAAAGTGCCTCAGGAGTGGATCAGAAAGCAAACATTGGTAAATGCAGAGCGCTACATCACGCAGGAGCTTAAGACTTATGAAGAGAAAATCCTGCATGCCGAAGAGAAGCTCACGCATATAGAGCAAAAAATCTATCAGGATCTGATACTGGCCACCGCCGAGTTTATTACCCAGATACAGCAAAATGCACGTACGCTGGCGGTGGTAGACTGCCTCTCTTCTTTTGCGCAAATTGCATTTCAAAACCGATATGCCAAACCTGAACTGAGCGATGAGGAAGTTATAGATATTAAAGAAGGACGGCACCCTGTGATAGAGAAGCAAATGACACCTGGTGAAAACTATGTGCCTAATGATATTTATCTGGATAACGAAAAGCAGCAGATTATTATCATTACCGGGCCTAATATGGCTGGAAAATCGGCATTGCTGCGCCAAACGGCTCTCATTGTACTCATGGCCCAAATGGGGTCTTTTGTGCCGGCAACGCAAGCACACATCGGTATAGTTGATAAAGTATTTACCCGTGTAGGAGCTTCAGATAATCTGGCAAAGGGAGAGTCAACTTTTATGGTAGAGATGACCGAAACAGCCAGTATTATTAACAATCTGAGTAGTAAAAGTCTACTGCTGATGGATGAGATTGGCAGAGGCACCAGTACTTATGATGGTATTTCTATAGCCTGGTCTATTGTAGAGTATCTGCACAACCACCCTCGCTTCCAGGCCAAAACGCTATTTGCTACGCACTATCACGAGCTTAATCAGCTTGCCAATGATTTTGACAGAATCAAAAATTATAATGTAGCAGTAAAAGAGGTCAATAATAAAATTCTTTTTCTACGAAAGCTCAAAGAGGGCGGCAGCGAACATAGCTTTGGCATTCATGTAGCGCAGATGGCAGGCATGCCCCAGCAGGTGGTTATGCGGGCTAATGAGATAATGCACCATCTGGAGAAAGATAAGATCAACGGAATATCCGATCAGCAGATGAAAGAAATTCCGAAACAGCAGAACTTTCAGTTATCCTTGTTTGAAGCGGACCCTAAGTTTGTCAAAATTAAAGAGATGCTAGAGCAAACGGATATTAATACAGTATCGCCGGTAGAAGCACTGCTTAAGCTTAATGAACTTCAGCTGATTATGAAGTCTTAAAGAGGCCACACAAAAAAAGCCAGCTTTTTAGATGTTAAGCTGGCTTTCTTTTACTGGCTATGCCATATTTATATTTGTGAATAGCTGGTAGGGAGTAAGAAAGTGCGCTTTACCTGAGAAACAGTATTGGCATATTTTTCCATACCCGATACACGCTTCCAGTCTGGATGGTTGCTGAACTTCTTCCAGTTTGCATCTCGCTCCTCAATGTTATCAAAAACCAGCATATAAATCAGGTTGGGCAGATCCTGACCTACCATAGTTTTTCCAAAAAAGACTGGATCCAGGCCCGTTTTGTAGAAGATATCCATCTCATCTTTATTAAACATTTCTACTTTGCGCATACCAGCTTCTTCGCTAAAGCTCTCGTAATCTCTTAGCTCAAATATACGCTCTCCTTTTTCTGGCACCTTCATTTTAGGAATAACATCAAAAGCTTCCAGCAAATAGTTATAGATGCGGATAAAATTAGGGTTATCAGAAGTCGCAGACATATAGTTTTTGCTATTGTCCTGATATACTGCCTGTTTTTTGATTTTTTCTTCGGCGCTGGCAAACTGCTCTAAAGACTGATAAGGGATAAGCATATACAGTTTAGGAGGATCAGACTTACCCATTTCAGTAAATACACCAATGTTATTAATGCCAATATTGTTGAGTGCAGGAATAACGGCCTTGCTTAGGTATTCTTCAAAAACGGATAGTTTACCACCAGATTTTAGCTGGTATACCCTAAGCTCATAATACTCTTTAGAAGCTTGCTGTAGGTCTGCAGCAGTACTTAAACTAGCTGCGCTTGCTGTGGCTGCCAGGGTAGCCACTGAGTTTTTTACAAAGGATCTTCTTTTCATAGTTTGTGGTCCTCAATTTCTCGTTTTAGGTTGTGTATAAAGTTGTTGAGATGGAGCTTGATTACAGGAGCAAGATCATCAAAAGAAGGGTTTTGTGAATCAAACTGTGCCTTAATTTCATCAATCACTTCTTCCAGATGCTCCAGACGCATTAACCTCACATATGACATAAGCTTATGGTTGTTGACTCTAAACATTTCTACATTGCTAATCTTGAGGGCATTAAGAATAGAGACATTGCTGGATTCCGTAAGCTTAAGAATCTGTTCCAGAATTTTAACGTAATCCGGAATGTCGTTAATATACAAAGCCTTCAGTTGGGAGAAGTCCGGGTTGTCCAGCAATATATTTTCTGTGAGTACGTCATTTTCCCCTTCACCCATTTCTGCTGCTGGCGCTACTAAGCTGTTGGCTTTTATGCTAGAGAAAAAACTGAGCTTATGGTGTAGGTCTTTAGGGTCTATAGGCTTGGCGATGTAATCGTTCATGCCATTTTCTTTGATGCGTAGCCTTGTGCGGTCAGATACAGAGGCAGACAAAGCCAGTATAGGGATATTGCTATAATGCGGGTCTTCCAGCTTACGTATTTCCTGAGCGGCTTCAAAGCCATCCATTTCGGGCATCTGTATATCCATTAAAATAAGGTCGTAATGATTTTGCTTTACCTTATCCAGAGCTTCCAGTCCGTTCAGCGCAGTATCTAGCTGTATATGCCAGGTATCGCACAGTCCTTCCATTAGAAACTGGTTAGGTATAACATCCTCTACATACAGCACTTTGAGCCCATCTAGGGGCTGAAATTTATGAATAAAACTCTGATCGCTTTGAGAGGGGTGGCTAATCGCCAGTTCCGACTTATTAAAAGGAATTTTTACTTTAAAGGTAGAACCTTTGTTCTCTTCACTTAGCAGCTCTATCTCGCCGTCAAACATGTCTACTAATTTTTTTACTATAGACAGTCCTAGACCCGTGCCTCCAAAATATTGTGAAGTACGTTCGCTAGCCTGTTTGTAGGGGTCAAAGATGACAGCCTGCTTATTGTCAGGTATACCAATACCCGTATCTACTACCTCAAACAGTAATATTATCTTTTCTTCAGTTTCTTTATCTACGCAAATACTAAGCGTAATTTGCCCATCTTCAGTAAATTTTATAGCATTGCTCAGTAGGTTATTTAATATTTGCCCAAGGCGGTTTACATCACCATTAAGCACTTCAGGTAATTCGTCCTCTACCAGAGTGCGAAAGAGCAGGCCCTTTTCCTGTGCCAGGCTCTTGTAGGTCATTTTAATGCCCTGCAAAAACTCCCGAAGGTTAAAGTCATCTTTGGCAAACTCCAGCTTTCCTGCTTCTATCTTGGAGTAGTCCAGTACATCATTAATTAATGCTGTCAGGCTGTCTCCAGAGAACTTAAGGGTTTGCAATAGCTTAATTTGATCTTCGCGAGGGGTTCCCTGTAGCATGAGGTGAGTCATCCCCAGCACCGCATTAAGGGGTGTTCTAATCTCATGGCTCATGGTGGATAAGAACTCTTCGCGAGTTTTTAAGGTCTGCTCCGCCTCTGCCCAGGCTTCCTGTAGTTTTTCTTCATTTTGCTTAAAGTCGCTGATATCAGAGATGCGTAATAAAGCATAGGTTTGTCCACCTGCCTGAAAGAATGAGAGAGCCACATTTGCCCAAAAACTTTGCTTTTTCAGGTTGACACATTTAAAGTTCTGTTGCAGAGCTTTTTTGTCCTGTAGGGCCTTTACTAAAGGAGAAATATCTATACACTGATCAAAAAGCTGAGATAAATCTGTACTAATAGCATCTTCTGTATCCGCCTGAAATACTTCTAAAAACTTAGGGTTTACCTTAGTCAGCTTTTGCGAGGGAAGCTCAATCAAGGCTATGCCATCTGCCAGATAATGGAAAACCTCTTCAAACAGGGCTGAGGGTTCGGTATTGTTGCTAGTATGAATCGGTTGTTTGAGAATTAATAGTAGCGGGAGGGTGTCGCGACTCTGGATGGGTTCTTCTATTATTCTAAAATCTAATTCCAGCTTAATAGTTGCTCCATCTTTGCATACGAAGCTACATCTTAGTGTTTCGGCTTTCAGCTTACTCGCATTCTGAAAATAAATCTGCGCTTTCAATTTATCATCAGTATGTACGAAGTCTATAAGCTGTTTGCCTTCCAGCTCCTGCGAACTATAGCCTAATAGCTGAAATACCGATGGGCTAATATATTTGATTGTGTAGTCTTGCTGGAAAAAGCAAACCACCTCTTCTACATGCTTGGCAATAAGATGGAGATAATGAGGTGTAGGCAGTTCAGGAGCTATGTCAAATTCCTGTATTGGGTAGAGCCTTACTGTAGCATGAGTTTGCTCGCCTTTGTCGTTATAAAAACGATCCAGCATAGCTCTTACTCTTAAGTATGTATCTCCCTGTTTTATACGAATTAAATTCTGTGTGCTAGAGATGCCGTTAAGCACGGCCTCCTCTTTTGCTTTAAGTATTTTTGGCTGGTCTTCAGGGTGTAGTAAGTCGGTAAATGCTTGCTGTTCCAGGCCCTGAGTGTCTAAAAGTTTATGTGCAGAACTACTGATGTAGTTTACCTTCCATTGTGCATCTAATAAGAAAAGAGCAGTTTCTGGTGCAGGAGGTGGAACACTCTCTCTATCTTGCGCAAGCTTTTTTTCGTAAGCAATCAGGCGCGACAGCTCCCCCTGAGTGTCATACGTGCGTTTTACTACATTCTGTACCTGGATCAGGTCTCCATTACTTTGGTATGCACGGTAGGTGTATGTTTTAAGGGCTACCCTATTACGGGTGTCTTCAGCTATCTCCTGCTGTAAACGTGCTTTATCTTCGTCCACTATAAGTTCAAAGAAACCTCCTATGCCAATATACTCTGCCTGACGGTAACCATATATTTGGCGTACTGCCAGGTTTACATACAAACACTGGTGCTGTGCATTGTAGAGAGAAACTATATCGGGGATATTATCTGCAAGCAGCTTATAGTTTAGGCTCAGGGCATCTTCTCCTGCCGCTAGTGCTTCTATCACCATCATGTAAATATTGCTCTTTTCGTGAGTTATCGTACTTAGCTGAAAACTTACGGGCAGTATTTGTTCGTCCTGACGAATGATAAAAGCTTTTTGTTCAAAGAAGGATTGTTCTGGCTGGGTAGGGCGCTGGTGGAGGTACGAACGAATCTCGTAGTGAACATCCTGCTCAATCAGGTCAAATATACTTTTGCCCTCTGCATCTGCAGAAGAGTACTGAAACAGATTAGCGGCAGCGGAATTTAAGAAAATGACGCTCCCCTGCTGGTCAAATATAACTACCGCTTCGGTTGCATCATTGAAAATCTCATTGAGTTTGCCTTTATCCATTTTTAGGTACTGAGGAGTCTTCCTCACAAATGTATGGTTTATTTAATAAATAATATAAATATTATAGTAAATTTTATTAAAAAGTTAATATTACCCCCTGTTTATACTTAAATAGAGTGAAATGACTACTTTACTGTTTTACAAAAACATTCTAATTGGACAATAAAAAGTGTAATAATGCATAAAACTAACAGGAAAGTTAACAAATTAATTAATGTTTAAAAAGATAATTCATGAAGGAACAAATCGTAAAAGCTTGGTATAGAGTTCATCAGGATTAATAGGTTTTCCTACAAAGTCATTCATACCGCAGAGTTTAATCTTAGAAATAGTTTCTTTTGTTTTGATTCCTGATAAGGCAATGATGGGTATTTTGGCGGTAGCGCTACACTTGGCATGTCTGATAAGCTGGGCAGTTTCATACCCATCCAATACAGGCATTAGCAAATCCATCAAAACCACATCGTACTGCTTTTTTTCAATCTTTATAAGGGCTTCCTGTCCGTTTAGAGCAGTATCCAAATTTAAACCCCACATAGCACAAAGGCCTTCCATAAGCAAATGGTTAGGCGTAGCATCTTCAACATACAAAAGCTCTAAGCCAGCAAGCTTATGCTTTTCTTCCTCATCAGGAAGAAGCAAATTTCTTTCATTTTCAGGCTGCTCAGCAATAGTAAAGGGCAAGCTAACTAGTAAGCTAAACTGCCCCTCAGAAGTACCGTTAGTAGATAAACTTCCTTTTAGTAAAGCCACAATCTGACTGACCATATCATAAATATATGCCTGGGTATCTGTAAAAAGTACTGTGGGGTGGGTAGGCGTATTGGTTGGAATAGACATACTCAGCCTGAAATCTACAGAGGTAAAACTGGCTTCTGTAAGCAAGCAGGAGACTTCCATGCGTAGGAGTGGGTAGGCCAAAGAGAGCATAAAGTTTAGCAACAGCTCCAGCAGGTTTTGGACAAGAGTGTGATCGCCAATAAGGTATTGAGGACAGTTATCGCTTTTAATGATAATAAACTCTGTGCCGGTAGAGGAAGCTTCAGAGCAAATATCAGACTCAAGTGTATCTAATAAATCGTAGAGCCTAAATGACTCATGCTGAGGCCTGACAGATTCTTTTTGCAAATTATCATAAAGCTGTACCCATTCCAGCGCTTTGTGTAGCTTGGTGCCAGACTGCTGAATCTTATGAAGAAAAGGAAGCTGATCTTCGCGAGGGTTCATGTTTAGCAGACGATCTACCAAAGAAAGTAGTGAGTATAGCGGTAAATTTGTTTCGGTTTTTAGAAGCTGTACCAGCAAATCGGCCTCACCTGTGCTAATACTATTTTGGTTCTCCTTAATGGTAAAAGGAGAAATAATAGCCATGTGAGTAGCATAAGGCTGCTGAGAAATACGCTGAATGCTCAAACTGGCACTGTAGAATTGCCCGTGGCTATCTCTAAACTCTACTTGTGGCTGATAATAGGTGGTATCATCTTTTTCGGCCAAGTTTGCCAATTGTACTTCCAGAAAATGTTGTCTGGGTAGAGTTAGGTCCTGTAAAGTATCAGGTGGAGTTTTAAAGCCCAGAAGCTGTAGTGCTTTGGTATTAGCGTATTCTATACCTGTATTGGCCTTATGAATAATGATGGCAGAGGTAGATTGTTCAAAAAGATGATAAAGCTTTTCTTCATGCATACACCTGTGGTGGTATTAGGCTCAATAGTAAGTAGTTGTAGTTTTGGTATTGCTATGCTTCTATGCAATTTATTAAAACCTTTGATTCATTTTAGGTTCTGACACTCTTTTATGGCTGTGCATGGGGTAAATGTTTTTTTAGTGTCTAAATTTGTATCCTAAATTTGCTTATGTAAATAAGAAGGAGAGCACCTGGTGCTGCATACATACACTAATTGTCGTTACAAAAGATCAAACCTATGAACAATATATCAGACGGAAGAGATGCTTCAGTGGCAGAAATTATCGCCAGAATGTTTCTGGACATTGGCGTAGTAAAACTTAATACGGAATCACCTTTTGTATGGAGCTCAGGGTGGAAGTCTCCTATTTATTGCGATGGACGCCTTTCGTTATCTTACCCACAGGTACGCAGCTATATCAAAGAAGAGCTTTCTGAGCTAATTAAGCGTCGCTTTCCTCAGGTGGAAGCTATTGCCGGAGTAGCTACTGCGGGGGTTCCCCAGGGAGCCCTGGTAGCAGATGCGCTGGACCTTCCTTTTCTCTACGTACGTACCAAGCCAAAAGGCCACGGCATGGAGAACATGGTAGAAGGTGAGGTTATAAAAGGGCAAAAAATTGTAGTGATTGAAGACCTGGTATCTACTGGAGGTAGTTCGCTCAAAGCTACTGCTGCACTTGACCTATCAGGGCTGGATGTGCTAGGTTTAGTATCGGTATTTACTTATGGCTTTGATGAAGCCAGAGAGCGCTTTGCCGATGCAGAGATACCATTTATCTGCCTGAGTAATTATGATGTGCTGATTAAAGAAGCCGTGGAGCAAAACCTAATTTCGGCTACCGACCTCTCTTCTTTACAGGCCTGGAGAAAGGCACCTCATCTTTGGAAACAAGATGCCTAACCTAGTTTAAACTTATTTTTTAGCCAGGCTGAACGTCCATACCGGGCGTTTGGCATGGTTTACTACATCTTCTGCTATGCTGCCGCTCAGGAGGTGGCTTATACCTCTACGACCGTGGGTAGCCAGGGCAATCATATCGGCATTAATATCCTCGGCGAAAAATACAATGCCGTCTTCTTCCACGTCATCATTGTAAACATTGAGGGTATAGTTTTCCAGCTTGTGCTTTTCTACAAAAGCCTTCATTTCTTTTTTGTAGTAGCGGTCATTTTCAAAAGAGCTTGGGGTGTTTACACTAACAATATGTAGCTTGGCATCAAAAAGGGATTGAAGCTTAATAAGCTCTTTTACCAGATGCTCGTCTTCATCATCCCTAAGGCTGGTAGCAAACACAATATTTTTGATACTTGCTGCATCAACTGCTTCTTTTACAGTAAGTACGGGGCAATGTGCTCTCCTAACCACCTTTTCGGTATTGGAGCCTACCAGAACTTCTTCAAGACCACTGCTGCCTTGGGTACCCATTATTACCAGATCTACTTCCTGGTCGGTGATGCTTCGTGCAATACTTTCGTAAGGATTACCAATAGCTACTTCACCATCCAGTGCAATGTCTTTGTATTTTGGGTTTTGTACTAACTCAGCAAGTTGATCTTTCATCCTTTTGAGGAGTTGCGCAAAAAAGACAGAGTCCATGCCATCAGGAGCAGTAACTTCACCCATAGCATTAAAGGAAGTACCGTGGGGGGCTTCTACTACGTTGAGGAGTTTTACTGTAGCATCAGTTTTTTTGGCTATACCATAGGCCAGATCTAGTGCATACTGGGCTTGTTCAGAAAAATCAGTAGGGACAAGAATACTTTTCATAACTAAAAATAATTTTCGTTGATTGGCTATTACCTGCAGTAAATTATAAGATTTATCGGATTAGTCGAGCGGCTTGTAATAATATAGCGAATAAATGCTGTCTTCTGCCTTCTCTTTAGACAAAGAGGTGTCCAATACCAAAAGTAAGGACATACAGCAAGGTAGTAAGCGCCATCTGTTTAAGATAAGGATCTAACTCCGACGAACTTGTTTTTTGCTGTACAGCTCTTCCATTTTTTATAAGCAAAGGGAGGCTTAGCAAAAACAAAAACTGCCACCAACTCTCAAAATTGATGATTACATAAACAAGTGAGCAGCCTATACCTGCCAGCAAGAGTAGCCAGTGGTAGGTAATTGCTTTGCGACGACCAATACGTACGGGTATAGATTTTTTTCCTGCCAGCTCATCTGTTCGTATATCTCTGATGTTATTAACATTAAGTACAGCTGTTGAGAAGAGACCGCAGCTAAGGGCGGGCAACAAATAGTCCCACTGTAGCTTTTGAGTATGCAGGTAAAAGGAGCCTAACACACCTACCAAACCAAAAAAGATGAGCACAGAAATATCGCCTAATCCTGCATAGCCATATGGTTTGCTCCCGGAGGTGTAGGTAATTGCCGCGAAAATTGCCGCAAGCCCTAATAGTAAAAAGATTAAGAGCAAAAGCTGGTTAGAAGGTAGAGCAATTAATAAGAGGTATACGCCGCAGGCAAAAGATAGAAACCCGAAAATAAACATTGCCTTTTTCATGGCTAAAGGACTGATGTAACCAGATTGTACCGCGCGGGCAGGCCCTTCTCTTAAGTCGCTATCAGCACCATGAATGGAGTCTCCATAGTCATTAGCAAAATTTGAGAGGATTTGCAGAAAAGTTGTAGTTAGTGCGCTTAGCAAAAAAATCTGCCAGTTAAATAAGTCGACTGCCGCAGCAAGGAAAGCCCCCATGCTGATACTGGCAAGCGCCAGGGGCAGGGTGCGTGGACGGGCTGCCATAATCCAGGCCTGAAATTTATTCATTTTTAACCTTCTATCGCTTGAATGAGCTCATCTGATAATGGTTTTACAGAAGAAGGATAAAACTTTATCAGCTTTCCTTCTTCATCTACCAAATATTTGCAGAAGTTCCAATTGGGTTCCTGGTCGTTCCAGCCATTTAGCTTACTATCGCTAAGCCAGCGGTAGAGCGGATGTTTATCAAAGCCTTTTACCGAGATTTTTTCAAACATCGGAAAGCTAACTCCATAGTTGCTTGTGCAGAACTCAGCAATCTCAGCATTAGTGCCGGGCTCCTGAGCGCCAAAGTTATTGGCAGGAAAACCCAGAATGACTAACTTCTCAGAATACTTTTCGCTCAGCTGTTGCAATCCTTCGTACTGAGGAGTATAACCACAGCGAGAAGCAACATTGACGAGCAGTACTTTTTTGCCTTTAAACTGTGAAAAATCTACGGCTTCACCTTTTATATTTTTGAGGGAGAAGTCATAAAAAGATGCTGAAGTATTCATAAAACTAAAAGCACAACAAATAATAAAAATACCAAGTACAGACAGTTTATGCATAGTTTACATTCTTTCTGGTACCTGAATGCCTAACAAACTCATGGCTGTTTTGATTGTTTGTGCCACGGTTTTAGAGAAAATAACTCTGGAAACAAGCAAATCTTTGTTTTCTTCACCGAAAATAGAGACTTCGGTATAAAAACGATTATACTCTTTAGCTAAGTCATATGCATATTGCGCAATAACCGAAGGAGCATAATCATGAGCGGCAAGCGCTATTTTTTGAGGGAACTCAGTAAGCAATTTCGTTACCTCCAACTCGGCCGGATGCAATGTCTCTAATTTATCTAGAGCAGTAGTATCATCAAGGTCAAGCTGCATCTCTTGTGCTTTTCTTACAATAGCAGAAATACGCGCATGGGTATATTGTATAAAAGGAGCTGTATTGCCTTGAAACTGCACAGACTCTTCAGGGTTAAAAAGCATACGTTTTTTTGGGTCAACCTTAAGCAGGAAGTACTTAAGAGCGCCTATGCCCAAAATCTTGTAAAGCTCTTCTGCCTGTTCTTCAGTAAAGCCTTCTATTTTTCCTAGCTCTTCGGTATGAGCTTTGGCAGTGCTGATCATCTCTGCAATCAGGTCGTCGGCATCTACTACGGTACCTTCGCGAGACTTCATTTTACCAGAGGGGAGGTCTACCATTCCGTAAGATAAATGGTGTAAGCCCTGAGCATAGCTACGGCCTAGTTTTTTAAGGATAAGAAAAAGCACCTTAAAATGATAGTCTTGCTCATTGCCAACCACATATACTAGATTATCAAAGGGGTAATCCTGATACCGCAAGTCTGCGGTGCCTAAATCCTGTGTCATATACACGGAGGTGCCATCAGCGCGAAGCACCAGCTTTTCGTCCAGGCCATCTTCGCTGAGGTCTATCCACACAGAGCCATCTGCTTTTTTAAAGAAAATGCCCTTTTCCAGACCTTCTTCTACAATATTCTTACCTAGAAGATAGGTTTCAGACTCATGATAAATCTGATCAAAACGAACATTTATAGATTTATAGGTTGCATCAAAACCTTCGTATACCCAATGGTTCATTTTATTCCAGAGTTGGGTAACTTCCTGGTCTCCTTCCTCCCATTTTTTAAGCATCTCCTGAGCCGCTTTTATCAGCGGAGCTTCTTTCTTAGCTTTTTCCTCTTCCATTCCCTTTGCCTTCAACTGCTCTATCTGTGCTTTGTAGTGTTTGTCAAACTCTACATAATATTTACCGACTAACTTATCTCCTTTAATACCGGCAGACTCAGGAGTTTCTCCTTTACCAAAGCGCTCATAAGCAAGCATGGATTTGCAGATATGTATGCCTCTATCATTTACCAGGTTAACCCGACGTACCTGTTTGCCATTGGCTTCCAGTATGCGAGACACACTATCGCCTAAGAAGTTATTGCGTAGGTGACCAAGGTGAAGAGGTTTGTTCGTGTTAGGAGAAGAAAACTCAACAACTACCTTATCTTCAGCTGTAGGTGCAAGTCCATATATTTGAGAGCCTTTGTTAGTGTTTACAACATTTTGAAGAAGGTCTATCCAGATTCGTTCTTCAATTTCCAGATTCAGAAAACCTTTTACTACGTTAAAGCCTTTAACAACTGAGCTTTGTGCCTTAAGCTGCTCTCCTAATTGCTGAGCAGTATCCTGAGGGCTTTTTTTTGCGAAGCGGGCATAAGGGAAAACTACGAATGTATGTGAGCCGTCAAACTCTTTACGGGTAGGCTGTAGTTTAATTTCATCAGCCTCTAAGTTATGCTGATAAAGATGATGAAAAGCATCTACTATATCTTTAACAATTAATTTTTCTATATCCATGGGTATGGCCGTGACGGTTAACTTATGATTCTTGTATTGCAAATTTATGTTTTGCAAAGATGTCAAATATATACCAATATTGCATGCCTCTTGGATCATACAAAACATAATGGCTTCTAATGAGAAGATACATAGACCTGATTGAGCAAACATTTGATTTGCCTACTGAAGATTTTAAGGTAGATGCACAAGGGTTATACTTTCATGATGTACCCCTAATGGACGTAGTGAAGGAATTTGGAACTCCCCTAAAGCTTACCTATCTGCCAAAAATCAGTGATAATATTCAACGCGCTAAGCGCATGTTTAACAGTGCGATAGAAAAGCACGACTACCAGGGTAAGTATCATTATTGCTATTGTACAAAGTCATCTCATTTTGAGTTTGTGCTCAGAGAAGCCCTGAAGAATGGCATACATCTGGAAACTTCCTCTACCTATGATATTGAAATCATAAGAAAGCTCCATCAGCAGTCTAAAATTGATAAAAATATCAGAATCGTTTGTAATGGGTTCAAACGTGAATTGTACAAGCAATATATCAGCGAAATTCTGAATGACGGTTTCAGAAACTGCATTCCGGTGCTGGATAATATGACAGAGATTGACTATTACGAAGAGCATGTAAAAGATGAATATGAAATTGGAATAAGGGTAGCCTCAGATGAAGAGCCGCGCTTTGAGCTTTATACTTCGCGCCTGGGTGTACGCTATAGTGATATTGTAGATTTTTACCATAAGCGCATTAAGAAGAGCAAAGCCAAGCTAAAAATGCTGCACATCTTTGTAAATCAAGGTATTAGTGACTCTGCCTACTACTGGAGTGAACTTAGCCGTTTTGTGTACAAATACTGTGAGCTTAAAAAGATATGTCCTGATCTGGACTCTATAGACATAGGTGGTGGCTTCCCTATAAAAAATTCGCTATGGTTTACCTACGATTATGAATACATGGCTGAGCAGATCGTTGCTACCATAAAAGACATTTGCGACGAAAATGATGTGCCAGTACCCAATATCTATACTGAGTTTGGTATTTATACCGTAGGTGAAAGTGGAGCAGCAATATATTCTATATTAGACCAGAAGCTACAGAACGATAAAGAGTTATGGTATATGATAGATGGCTCATTTATCACTCAACTGCCTGATATTTGGGGACTTAACCGTAAATATATTATGCTGGCAGTAAACAATTGGGAAAGTGAGTACCAGAAAGTGAACCTTGGAGGTTTAACCTGCGATAGTATGGACTACTATAACTCTGAGGCACATACCAACGAAGTTTTCCTGCCCAAGATCAACAATGGCGAACAGCAGTACATTGGCTTTTTTCATACAGGTGCTTATCAGGAAGCTATCGGAGGCTATGGGGGGATCCAACACTGCCTGATACCGGCTCCTAAACATATAGTAATTGATAAAAAAGAAGATGGTTCGCTAGATTATCAGCTTTTTGCCCAAGAGCAGGATAGCGAATCTATGATGAAACTGCTAGGCTACTAGAGTTTACTATTTTGGAGGGAGTTATTGTAGAGTAAGAAGAAACAAAATAGGGAATCAGGTAGGTAAAATGACTTTCTCCCACCTGATTCCCTGAAAATTATGAGCGATAATCATATCGCCATGCTTAATAAAATTTAAGAGAGTGCCTGCCTGCCACAATACTTAAGGCCGTAGCCAGTATTTTATAGTGCGAGGCTAGCTGAAATATTGTGGTAAGCGATTCTCTCATTAAAGCTTACTCTACTTCTTGTCCGGGAGCTTTTTCTGCGTAAGATTTGCTATCTATAATACGAGCAATGAAGTAACTTTCTCCATTAAGTTTATAATCTTCCAGCTTAATCTCCGCCTCAAACTCTAAACCTGCACGGCTAACTAATGTGTGCGTAGACTCAGTATGCAAATGTTGATTCAGATAGCTTACTATATTGTTTTCATTAATATTTTTGAAGAAAGCACTCACATTCATGCCACTTAGCTGCTCTTCGGTATAGCCGAACATTCGCTGCGTATTTTTATTAAAGAAGTCCAGCTCACCATTTGCATTAATGCTGACAAAAGAGGCTAAAGCTGTGTCTAGTACTGCTTTAATACGAGACTCACGATCCATCATGCTCTTTTGCTTACGGTTAAGCTCCTCCTGGGTAGCTTGAAGCTCTTCCATATTCTGACGCATCTCCTCCTCCTGGGCTCTCATCTGCTCTGTCATTTGAGTAGACTCCTCAAGCAACTGTTGAGTACGAGAGTTTACTTTTGCAGAAGAGATTGTTGAAGCAATACTTTCAGCTATTTTTTGCAGAAACTCTATTTCAAAATCTTTAAACTCCTGGAAAGAAGCGATTTCAATAGCGCCATATACCTCTTCATTAACCAATAAAGGTACTATCAATATACTGGTAGGGTTAGCGTCTCCTAAGCCTGATGTAATAGAAATATAATCATGAGGCACATCAGTCAGGAAGATAGTATCCTTTTCCTGCCAGGCCTGACCAATTAGTCCTTCTCCAATGTATACTTTCTGATCAATGTATTTCTGACGATCCCATGCATAGCAGGCTTCAAGCGTCATATGAGCGTCTTCTCCATCACCGTCCTGTACAATGAACATGCCGCCCTGATTGGCTCCCAGGTATTTGATAAGGTTTGAAAGAATAGTATTGCTAAGCTCAGCAACATTATGATTATTCTGGCGAAGAATCTCTCCAAATTTAGCGGTACCCTCAGTAGCCCAGTTCCTTTTCTTATCATCTTCTGCTACATTCTGCAGGTTGTCACGCATGTTAATCAGAGAGTTACCCAATACATCGTGTTCACTTAGGGGGCTAAAAGAAGCCTGGTAATTACCTTTACCAATCTGCTCGGCAAACTCAGAAGTATCTTGCAGACCATGTACCAGGTCATCTACAGCATTTGCCATATCACCTACTTCGTCATTATTAAACTTCTGCTTGATCTTCTCCGCTTCTTCTTCATCAGGCAGCTCTCCTCTACTTAGGCGCTGAATAAGCTCCTTAAGAAAATTGATGGGTCTGGTGATACTACGGGTAAGTATAAAAGCACCAAAAAGGCCAATAACGATGGTGATAATACCAAGAATCAGAATAATATTACGAAGACTATCCGAAGACGCAATGATACTAGTCTGTGCCTGATCAGCTTCTTCGCGCTTAAGAATACTAATTTTGTTGAGTTGTTCTTTAAGTGTGTTGGTACGGGGAAGCACTTCACTTTCTACCGCTTCAGTAGCTTGCCATTTCACCATCGCATCTTCATAATCCTCAAAAGAGATCAATTGCGACATAATATCTTTTTCGATGGCTATCAGCTCCTCAAAACCGGTAAAGACAGAGTCAACAGTTTGACGCTGTAATGTATCCTGCCATTGGGGTAATAAGGTATTGAGTTTATCTTTAAGCTCAGGATAACGGAAAGCATGCAGGTCTTTTAAAGCCTCTTTATCTTCCTGATTGTTTTGTAAGTAAACCCAGTTTGTGATCAGCATCTTGGATTCAGTCACCAAAAGGATAAATTCATCTATAGCTTTTACCGAAGGGTCTATGACCTGGGTATTCTCATTAATGAGCGTATTGCTATTTTTGATGGTGATAATACTGACAGACGCATTGATGGCGAAAATGGCAATAAGTGAAATAAATCCACCAAAAATTTTGCTGCCTATTGTGAACTTAGGTTTCTTCATAATGATTAGAAATGTATTCTTCGCTAATAGCCCGGTTTGATAAACGGATCAATAATATGTGATTAGAAAAAAGGTATATTAGTAGGTTACAATTTTTCACCTTTATCGCCGGATTTAAAACTGATCTGAGTTTGAAATATTACAGGGTAATTTTCTGAAAGATTTTTACGTCGGCCTTTAAGCAATGCTGCGCGCTATAGCTAAGTATTTTGTCTAGGGTGTAAATTTTTTTACTTATAAAGTAAGGCTTCTACAATCCGCCGCGTTTGTTAACTTTGTATTCAAATCTTAATTGTATGATAGACAAATTAGAAGTTATAAAAGACCGTTTTGAGGAAGTAGGACAACTGATCGTTCAGCCGGATGCTATGGCTGACATGAAGAAATACTCTAAACTCAGTAAAGAATATAAAGACCTTGAAAAGGTTGTTAAGAAATATAATAAATATCTGGAGGTACTGGCTGATATTAAAAGTGCCAAAGAGCTACTGGCTACAGAGAAAGACCCAGACTTTAAGCAGATGGCCAAGGAAGAGATAGATGCCAAAGAAGATGAAAAAGAAGTTCTGGAAGAAGAACTCAAACAAATGCTCATACCTAAAGACCCGAATGATAGCAAAGATGTAATTCTGGAGATCAGAGCGGGTACGGGAGGAGATGAGGCTGCTATATTTGCCGGCGACCTCTTTCGCATGTATCAGCGCTTTGCCGAGAAAAAAGGGTGGAACCTTACCATTCTTGACCTTACTGAAGGCTCTTCCGGAGGCTATAAAGAAATTATCAGTACCGTATCAGGTGATGAGGTTTATGCTCAGTTGAAGTTTGAGTCGGGTGTGCATCGTGTACAACGTGTGCCCGCAACCGAAACACAGGGCCGGGTGCATACTTCTGCTGCCAGTGTAGCAGTTTTACCAGAAATGGAAGATGTGGAAGTAGAAGTAGATATGAACGATATTCGTAAAGATACTTTCTGTTCCTCAGGTCCGGGTGGGCAGTCTGTAAACACTACCTACTCTGCTGTTCGCTTAACGCATGAGCCTACCGGGCTGGTGGTTACTTGCCAAGACCAGAAATCTCAGATCAAAAACTTTGAAAAAGCCCTGAAGGTATTACGCTCTCGTCTTTATGAGATAGAGCTGGAAAAACATAATGCTGAAGTAGGTGCGCAGCGACGATCTATGGTAAAAAGTGGTGACCGTTCCGATAAAATCAGGACTTACAACTATCCACAAAGTAGGGTGACAGACCATAGAATTAACCTTACGGTATACAATTTGCCTTCGGTGGTGGATGGTGAACTAGACGATTTTGTAGAAAAACTACGAATTGCAGACAATGCTGAAAAAATGCAGCAAGACCAGGGATAAAGCTTATTAAAGTGGTGATCAATAGCATTTGGCGGTGGTGTGGGCTGTTTATTTTTTCTTTCTCCATGTTTTGGGCAGCCTGTACTCCCGAAGAAGAAATAATTTCAAAAGGCAAAAATCTTAAGCTGAGCTTTGATCAGGATACACTTGCCTTTGATACATTATTTAGCGCCCAAAAAAGTATCACCAGAGTACTTACAGTATACAACAGAAGTGATAAAGCCGTAGAAACTAATATCAGTCTAGCTGGGGGTACTAATTCAGCTTTTAGCGTTTTCGTAAATGGTAAGGCCGGAGTAAGTTTTGATGATGTACTGCTACGGGGAAAAGATAGCCTCATTATTCTGGCTGAAGCTTTCATAGACCCTCGCAATGAGAGCCTTCCCTTTTTAGTAGAGGACTCCCTTCAGTTTGAAACAAACGGTAACTTACAATCCATCAAACTATTAGGCTGGGGGCAAGATGCCGTATTTATTGATAACTGGCACATTAAGGAAGATACACACCTGCTTTCGGATAAGCCGTATGTTATAAATGATTCTATCTGGGTGGATAAAGATGTAACACTCACCATCCCGAAAAGCAGCCGTCTGTATTTTGCCAGAGATGCCAAGCTTTGGGTAGATGGAAGCCTGGCAGTAGAAGGCAAAAAGGAAGAGGAAGTATTGTTTACCTATGAGCGTGAGGATGGTATCTATGCTAATGGACCCGGTCAGTGGGAAGGTATTATTCTTAGCGATAAAAGTAAGGCGCATAAGATAGACTATGCGCAAATTCGTAATGCTGAGGTAGGAATTTATATCTTACAAACAGATGAGGATACGATCCCTGACCTACGCATCAGCAACACCATTATTGAAAATATGTCGGTAAATGGTATTCTGGCAGCTAATGCGGATATAGATGGGTTCAATCTGCTGGTTACACACTGTATGGTTAACTCTGTGGGCAATTTTGGGAATGGTTATTATCGTTATCGCCACTGTACATTTGCAAATGATGTAAACCCATATGCGCGCCAGGGAGCTACACTGTATTTTTCAGATCTTCTCGAAGCTAATGCTTCTTCTCAAAGCTTTCAGCTGGTATTAGAGAACAATATTATTTGGGGCAATATGGAAGAAGAATTAGTACTGAGCGTAACGGACCCGGCATCCGAGCTAGAGGTTAAAAATAACTTACTCAAACTGCCACAGTCTTCGCCCTGGCTAGAGCAAAACATTCTAAATAAGGAACCTCAGTTTAACAATCCAGTTATTTATGTGTATACAATAGACTCTACTTCGGCAGCAATAGACAAAGGAGTAGTAAGCACAATAAACCTGGATTTGGCAGAAAACGCACGTGACGAAAAGCCTGACCTGGGGGCTTATGAGTATATACAAACAGAACCTTAGAATATTATCAGACGAACTTATGCAAATTTTTCAGAAAGAGATACGCTTACCAGCCTTCTCCAGAGGCTTTCATATAATTACATCTCATATAGAGAAAGAGTTTGGAGAAATGCGTGAGCTAAAGCAGGGACTTTTACACGTATTTATTCAGCATACTTCTGCTAGCCTTACTATTAATGAGAATGCAGACCCCACTGTAAGAGATGATTTTGAAAGCCATATGAATGTAATGGTGCCAGAGAATGCTCCTTATTATGAGCATACCCTGGAAGGACCAGATGATATGCCAGCCCACATAAAATCTTCATTAATGGGTAGCCATCTTAGTATCCCTATCACTAATGGCAGACTCAATTTGGGTACCTGGCAAGGGGTGTACCTTTGCGAGCATCGCGATCGTGGGGGGCAACGTAGATTAGTGCTTACCGCTTATGGGCAATAAAAAAAGGGTGCAGTTTTAAGTGCACCCTTTTTGTGTTCTGTATAAGTTTGTTAAGAGTATTAGTTTTTGCTTGCGTCAAAAAGCTTTTGCTTCTCTTCTTTGGTAAGGCTATCATAGCCACTTTCAGAGATCTTATCTAAAATTGCGTCAATTTCTTCCTGTTTGCTACGAACACTACTGTTGGTGCGCCCATTCGCTTTTTTCTTTTGAACATTGCGGTAAGAAACTTTTACTTTAGGCTGCCTCACAAAAAAGCTTTTGATAAACGTAAAGAAAGAAGATAGTGGTTTACCCAGATCGTTACCATTCTGTAACTGTTTAATATAAAGAAAACCCAAACCTGCGCCAGCAAGGTGAGCTAACTCACCTCCGGCATTAGGCCCGGCAGATTGTGCAAAAGATAGAATTACATAAAAAATAGCGATGTATTTGATCCGCACGGGCCCCAAAAGTATTAGAGAAATAGTGTAGTTAGGCATAAAAGTAGCTGCTCCTACCACTACGGCATACACACCAGCTGAAGCACCCAACATACGAGAGGTATCTACCTGGCTGGCAAAATAAGGCAATGTATTATAGATAAGTATGTAAAAAAGCCCTCCTGCTAAGCCGCCCAGCACATATAGGTTAACGAACTTTTGGCTTCCCAAAAACTCCATAATCAGGCTACCAAACCAGTAGAGGAAGAGTAAATTAAAGAGAATGTGGAAAAAGCCCTCGTGAGTAAAGAAGTAGGTAACCAGCGTCCAAGGCTTTACGATAAAGCTATCTAGTGCAGCAGGTAGCATGAGTTGACGCAGTATCAGCTCATAAATCTCTCCGGCACTGGCAAAAGCAAAAATAACCCTGAAAAATATCAGGGCTAAAAACACAACTAGGTTTATAAGTAAGATTTTCATCAGCCCGTTATTAGGCCGGTGAAATGCATTTTTAAAATCGTCTAGTATACTATTCATGACAAACTTTACTAATAGAAAGTATTACTTTTTCCCTGCCATACTTTAATGAGTATAAAAGCAAACAGCATTCCGCCCAGGTGAGCAAAATGAGCTACATTGTCTCCGGGCACCCGCTCAAATCCGGCCCAGAGCTCATAAAGCCCATAGAATAAGACAAAATATTTTGCTTTAATAGGAAAAGGAAAAAATAACAGAAATAATTCAGTGTTTGGAAAAAGCAAACCGAATGCCATAAGGATGCCAAAAATAGCTCCTGAAGCACCTACCATAGGTATGTCTGCTTTGCGTTCCAGTATCTGCCGAGCAAGCTCTTTACCCTGGCTAACATAGCTGGAACTGTTGGGATTATCATAATATTGGTCAATAAAATTCTGAACTTCAGGGCTGCGCCATGCAAACTCAGCATTGTCTCTCACGAAAGTATCAAAATTATCGGGTGTAGGGTTGTCTACATAGCTTTCCACTGCATTTCTCAGCTTAGTAACCTCATAAAAGTTAATTGCAGAATAAAGCAAAGCAGCACCCAAGCCGGTAACCAGGTAAAATACCAGAAAGCGCTGGCCTCCCCAAAAGCGCTCCAGCAAAGGACCAAAGATGAAGAGGGCAAACATATTTCCAAACAGGTGGCCTAAGCCTCCATGAATAAAAAGGTGCGTAAAGAACTGGTACGGGCGAAAAGAGTCTGAAAAAATGTAACGAAGCCCTCCTATCTCTACCAGATTAATAGATACAAATGACTGTATAATGAATATACCTATGTTAATTAACAAGAGGTTTTTTACTATCGGACTAAGTCTTCCAAACATGCGTATTATTTAAAAAAGTCGGTAATCTGATCCAGATCCAGTATGGTATAAGTCTTACGCCCATCTGGTGCATAGTCTGAATGGAGGCAACCAAAAAGACGGTCTATAAGTGTACTCATTTCTGCCGGATTAAGTTTTTGTCCTTTCTTTACAGACATTCGGCGGGCTATAGAACGAGCCACACTCTCACGCTTATTACTGGATAGGTCGGACTGGTAGCTTTTATATTGCTCTATCAGTCCTTCAAAAATTTCTTTCTCGTTTCCACCTTTAATATCGGTGGGTACTCCATTAATAACTACGGTATTTTGCCCAAAAATAGTAAAGTCAAAGCCCAAAGCGCTAATCTCGTCTTGTAGCTCTTGTACCAAAGCTATATCGGCAGGGTTAAGCACTAAAGTCTGAGGAAAAAGTGACTGCTGAGATACCCCGGAGCGGCGCTCCAGAGCCAGAGCATAATGCTCATACAGGATACGCTCATGCGCAGCCTGCTGGTCTATTATCATCATCCCGGACTTCACCTGTATTACAATATAAGATTGATGAACCTGAAAAGGCTGCTCACTGGTACCGTGTGTACTATCATGAAAGAGCGAACCACCACTGGGCATGCGATTAGCTGCACTCTGAAAAGTAAGTGCATTTTCTTCCTCTTCAGGACTTTCCGTGTGTGGATGATCAGCCGGGCTATCATCAAAGTTAAAATACGACTGATCCTGAGGCTGAGAATACAAGTTCTCCCATTGCGAAGTGTCGGCTTTTTTTAAAGCGGAGTTTTGTTTAAAAGCACGCTGGGGGCTGCTCTGCTCAGATGCAGAATGGCGTAAAGAACGATCTTCTCCACGAGAAATGCGACTTAGTACGCTAAAGTGGTTTTCTTCGTTCTCCTGCTCATCTAATGAGGGAGTTACCAGGTTGGTACCCAAGGCACGCTTAACAGCAGCACGTACTATAGCATAGACTGTTCGCTCATCAGCTAGTTTAATTTCAGTTTTGGTGGGGTGCACATTAACATCTATGTCCGCCGGATCAATTTCAATAAACAACGCATAAAAAGGAAAAGAGCCTTCTGGTAGCATGGCCTCATAGGCGCTCATTACTGCATGGTTGAGATAGCTGTTTTTTATAAACCGCTTATTAATAAAGAAAAACTGCTCTCCACGTGTACGTTTGGCATGTTCCGGCGCTCCTACATAACCATAAATTTTTAGAGTGGGAGTTTCTTCCTGGCAGCTAAGTATCTGCTTACGGTAGCTGTCTCCAAAAAGCTCCGCAATGCGTCGGCTCAGTTTGCCCTTTGCCAAATCATAAGTTAGGGTGTCGTTCTGGAAAAACTCAAAAGAAATATCAGGTCGGGCAAGGGCCACCCGGAAAAATTCGTCTATGATGTGGCGCATTTCCACTGAATTTGACTTCAAAAAAGTACGCCGTGCCGGAACATTGAAAAAAAGATTCTTTACACTGATAGAAGTGCCTATTTCTGTAGCTATAGGTTCACTATCTTTAAACACAGAACCCTCCACACTCAGGCAGGTGCCAAATTCCTGCTCGCGGGTGCGTGTCTCCATTTCTACCTGTGCTACGGCAGCAATAGAGGCAAGGGCTTCTCCCCTAAAGCCGAGTGTATGTATGGCATAGATATCCTCTGAACGCCTGATTTTAGAAGTGGCATGGCGTTCAAAGCTCATACGGGCATCAGTTTCGCTCATGCCCACACCATTATCCCTAACCTGTATCAGGGTTTTGCCTGCGTCTTTTATCACGACACAGATATGATCACTGGACGCATCTATAGCGTTTTCTAATAACTCCTTGACTACTGAAGCCGGCCTCTGCACTACTTCACCTGCTGCAATCTGGTTAGCAATGGCATCAGGCAGAAGCTGAATGACATCTGACATGTATGCTACCTCCGTTTCGAGTATTTTCTAATTCTGATATAGAAATAGATTGGAACGATGAGCAAAAATATGTAAAAAATATCATTACCATATAATAGGTAGCCCCCAATGAATATTATTAAGGAAATAAGAATGACCATTTGTAAAATATTGGCATTCTTAGTATAGTTAGCTCTTCTAGAGAAGGATCCGGCTATGCCAGAGGTCTGATGAGAGCTCCCTCCTTCTCGGAGTTGGCTTATTTCTTGCTTAATTCTGCTGGTACGTTCCTCTATATCTTCTTTTACGGGATCGTAATAGCGTGGTTCAACATTAAATCGTCTATAATTTGGCAGACGGGTAAGTGTAGGGAACTTCATCTCTGTATTCTTTTGTATGCAGCACTAAATAGGCCAAATATTTGTTAAAATCGCAAATGAAGAACGTCCTTATGTTGAAAAAAGTTTTTCAGCACTTTCTTTTCCCCCACATCGTAATAGGCTTTTTCTGTCTCCTGTTCGTGCCCTTGGCAAAGGCTAACCACCCTATGGATAGGATGCCAAAAGCGAGGTGGGTAGCAAGTGTGATGGATACCATGAGTCTGGATGAAAAGATAGAGCAGCTCTTCATGCTTTCTTTATATGATAATAGTCGAGAAGTGGATGTCGCTGAGGTTAATCGTTTGCTACAGAAACACAATGCCGGAGGAGTATTGGTACATGGTGGCAAGTCATCAGCGCAGCTACAGACGGCCCTGGCTTTGCAAAAAAATGCCGCTATGCCTCTGTTGATGGGGCTAAATGCACGATTGGGAGCAGGCAATAGTTTGGATAGCGCTATGAGCTTTCCTTCTTTCGCGGCTATGGGGGCAGTACAAAATACCAATTACCTTTACGATATAGGCAAAGAAGTAGCGAGAGAGTGCCGTCGCCTGGGCATACATATTAATATGGCTCCCATACTGGATGTAAAAAATGGTATGGTGCAGGGGAATGAGTACGAAGATGTACTAAGTGATGATTTCGGACAGGCCTTCGCTAAAGGGCTTACTTATATGCAGGGCATGCAAGATCATGGTTTAATACCATGTTACAAACAGTATCCTCTGGCATCTCCAGTGGCTATGGCCGGTGTAGGAGGAGGAGCCGCATCTCCACATCCTAAAAAGGGTAAGCTGGTAGCTCAGCTCAATTTTACGGAAAAAGGAGACGAAATAGCAGATCGTTCTTTCTTATTGCGCAATGCTGTACCCGATACTTACCTGTATGAGAAATACCTGAAGCTGGAAGGGCTGGTGTTTTCTGATATGCTTTCCCCTGCGGAAGGAGATATGGGCAGACAGGCAGTAGCGGCCATTCAGGCAGGCAATGATATGGTGCTGGCTGGTACCAATATTAGCTCGGCGGTAGAAGGAGTACGTGCAGCATTGAAAAGAGGAGAGCTTAGTATGGCCGATATCAACCAGCGTGTTAGCAAAATTTTAAGTGCCAAATACCTGGTAGGTTTAGACGGTTACGGCAGGCGTTTAGCTACAACTGAAGAATATGCCAGCCAGGAAGCACAACTTCTTAAACAATATTTGTATGAGGAAGCGATTACTGTTGTTCGTAATCAGGAAACCCTGATTCCGGTTCGCGTTCTGGATACTACCTCTTTTGCTTCTCTTTCGGTTAACTTAACAGAGCCAGGAACCAGCCCATTTCAAAAAATGCTGGACAACTATGCTCCTTTCACACACTACTACATAGAAAACAGCAGAAAGAACATAAACTACAATACATTATACAAGCAGATAAGTCAGTTTGGGCATGTGATGGTAGCTCTGTACGAACACCCCTCCAAACGCAAAAAAGAAATAGATAAAGAGCTGCTTACCTTTCTTAAGTTTTTAAGAAAAAAAACCAATGTTACACTGGTAGCTTTCACGCCTCCCCAACATTTGGTAGAGCTGGAAGACTTTCCTTCTCTGGTTTGTGCTTATGACGAAGACCCAATAGCGCAGCAGGTAGCCCCGCAAATTTTGTTTGGAGCATTAGGTGCCAAAGGTAGGCTGCCGGTAAATGCCTCAAAAACACTAGCGGCTGGTGTTGGTGTAAGCACACGTGAGCTAGCACGTCTAGGTTATTCTTTACCCGAAGCTGTTGGCTTAAATGCCGATACGCTACAGTTAATAGACTCTCTGGCTCAGTGGGCGATAGACGAAGAGGCTACGCCTGGTTGCCAAGTGTTAGTAGCCCGCCGGGGAAAAATTATTTGGGAAAAAGCCTATGGGTATCAAACTTATGATAAGGAAAGCCCAATAACACCTTCTACAATATACGATATTGCCTCTGTTTCTAAAGTAGCAGGCACCATGCAGGCGATTATGTTTTTACAGGAAAGAGGCACTATAGAACTTGACGAGAAAATATCTACTTACTTACCTGAGCTAAAGGGTACAGACAAAGAAAATATTACAGTAAGAGAAGTCCTTCTGCACAGAGCAGGGCTGCGCTCATTTATTCCTTTCTGGTCTATGACTAAAGATAGAAGAGGGCTAAGTGACGATTTTTACCGCAAAGAGGAAGAGGGTGACTTTAATATGCAGGTGGCCGAGGGACTATACGGAATCAGTAGCCTGAAAGACTCTGTATGGCAATGGACAGTAGACTCCAAGCTATTGAAGAAAAGAGGTAGAAGAAGCCCCTCCTGGAAGCCTGACTACAATTATCGCTACAGTGATTTGAGCTTTTTTATACTGCATCGTTTGGTAGAGCGCGTGACTAACCAGTCAATGGATGCTTTCTTAAACCAGAACTTTTACGATCCTTTAGGTTTGAAGACACTCTCCTATCGGCCCCTTCAGAAGTTTCCTTTAGATAGAATTGCACCTACCGAAAACGACAGACACTTCAGAAACACACTGGTAAGAGGGACGGTGCACGATGAGGGGGCTGCTCTTTATGGGGGAGTAGCTGGGCATGCCGGCTTGTTTAGTAATGCTCATGATCTGGCAGTGCTTATGCAGATGAACCTACAGGATGGTATTTATGGGGGAGATCGTTACTTTCAGGAAGGAACGGTAAACCGCTTTACACTCAGACAGTACAACGATAGCCGTAGAGGCCTGGGATGGGATAAGCCCGAATACCTGAGAGATGGCGGGCCTACTGCTCCGGAAGCTTCTTACAGCTCTTTTGGCCACCTTGGCTTTACGGGTACTTCGGTATGGGTTGATCCAAAATATGATCTGGTTTATATATTTCTATCTAACCGTATTCACCCTAGTGCCCGAAATACAAAACTTCTTACAGAAGGAGTGCGTACAAAAATACAATCGGTAGTATACCGTGCAATGAATGATTATAACGGTCGTTGACCTTCATTTTTTTACTAGATGAAAATAGGCATAGTTTGTTATCCTACCTTTGGCGGTAGTGGCGTAGTGGCTACCGAACTGGGTAAGGCCCTGGCCAAAAAAGGCCATCAAGTTCATTTTATTACTTATTCTCAACCTACTCGTCTGGATTTTTTCAATGAAAATCTCTTTTATCATCAGGTAGATGTTAGAACTTATCCGCTCTTTCAGTATCCGCCTTATGAATTAGTGCTTTCCAGCAAAATGGTTGATGTAGTAAAGTATGAGAAACTGGATGTGCTACATGTCCACTATGCTATCCCCCATGCTTCAGCCGCCTATATGGCAAAGCAGATACTAGCCACCGAAGGCATCAGTATTCCGGTAGTTACTACGCTACATGGTACCGATATCACATTGGTAGGTAAAGATGCTTCTTTTGCGCCAGTAGTAACTTTCAGTATTAACGCTTCTGATGGTATTACCGCTGTTTCGGAGAATCTTCGTACCGAAACCTACGATTACTTTAACATTACTAAAGACATCAAGGTCATTCCTAATTTTGTAGACTTAGACCGGTTTAAACGCCAGAAGAAAGAGCATTTTAAAAGAGCTATTTGCCCCAACGATGAGTGTATGATTGTACATGCCTCTAACTTTCGTCGGGTAAAGAGAGTGGAAGATGTAGTGAGAGTTTTTGATAAAGTGCGCAAAAAGGTGCCTGCCAAATTACTTATGGTAGGTGATGGCCCCGAGCGTTCCAATGTGGAAAAGTTATGCCGTGAGTTAGGAGCTTGTGAAGATATTCGATTTTTAGGTAAGCTGGAAGCTATAGAAGAAGTACTCTCTGTAGCAGACCTCTTCCTGATGCCTTCAGAAAAAGAAAGCTTTGGCTTAGCGGCTTTAGAAGCTATGGCATGCGAAGTGCCAGTGGTGACAAGCAATGCGGGAGGCCTTCCTGAGCTTAATATTGATGGGGAAACCGGTTATGTCCTACCAGTAGGTGATATAGAGGGAATGACCGAAAAAAGTATTTATATACTATCTTCACCTGAGCGGCTGGATGCTTTCAAGAAAAGAGCCCTAGCCCGAGCCAAAGAGTTCGAAGTAAGCCACATCGTTCCGCTTTACGAAAAGCTTTATCAGGAAGTATTAGATAAGCAGAAAAATGTGGCACTCTCTTAAGAAGTAGCATAGATGCCAGCAAACTGAAGCGCCTGATCCAGGTCGCGCATCAGGTCTTCGCTATCCTCTATTCCTACTGATAGTCTGAGTAATACATCCTTTACACCCGCCTTTTTTCGTTCTTCTGCCGGAAGAAGGGAGTGAGAGGTACGTGCAGGCATGTTTACGATAGTCTCTACTCCTCCCAGGCTTACCGCCGGAGCTATTACTTTAAATTTTCTGATGAGCGACTCTGCCTCTGCTCCACTGCGTAGTGCGGGTTCAAAAGATAACATGCCTCCGAAGCCTTTCATCTGTCGGCTGGCAATACTATGCTCCGGGCTATCTTGTAGTCCAGGGTAGTAGACAGCTTCTACTCGCGGATGTTCTTGTAAAAACTCGGCTAGAGCCTGAGCATTTTCGTTCTGTTTCTCTACTCTTAATGCTAAAGTTTTAAGGCTGCGCTCAATCAAAGCGCAGGTAGTAGCATTAACATTGCTACCCAGAATTTTTCCCCCTTCACTAATTTGTTGACGTAGCTGGTGCGATGTTGCAATAGCTCCAAAAAGCAGGTCGCTATGGCCTCCCATATACTTACTTCCGCTATGTGCCACTATATCTATGCCGAAAGCTATCGGGTTTTGATTGATAGGAGAAGCAAAAGTATTGTCAATCATGCTCAGAATACCTTTAGCCTTAGCCAGACCCGCTACCATCTCCATATCAGTAACTTTTAGCAAAGGGTTAGAAGGAGTTTCTATATAGATGAGCTTAGTTTCTGGGCGAATAGCTGCTTCCATTGCTTCTAAAGTAGGCTCGGAAAAGCTATAGCTAATACCAAACTGAGGGAGCATTTGTGTAGCCATCTGATAAGTGCCTCCGTATAGGTCTTTTTGAAAAAGAACATGGTCCCCACTTCTCACCAGGGCTAGTATGCTATTGCTGATTGCCGCCATACCAGAGCCAAAAAGTAAGCCATCCTCACTACCTTCCAGAGCAGCGATTTTTGCTGATACTACTTTTTGGTTAACCGTATTAAAATTTCGGGGGTAGCGAACATCATCCTGATCTAGAAAGTCAATGGCTGAGGAAGTAAATATCGGTGTATTTACACCTTCGCTATTGAGGCTGGCATTCTTTCCGGCATGTACACAAAGTGTGGCCTTTCCGCTTTGCTCGTTCATAATCTAAGCTAGGTAAGTCATTTAAAGCGGGAATATGATAAAAATAGCGCCAAACTACAACACAGCACTATATATATTGCAGGCTTAGTCTAACCGCCAATAAATAGTGAAACTTAAAGGCCTCAGATCTAGTAAGCGCTATTGAATTAACGAATATATTCTATATTCCGATCTGGAATGACAGCATTTGAGGAAAACATAGCGATTGCCTACTTGCATGAGGCAGAAGATAAAGAGAATAAGTGTATTCTTACCTCCCAACGTTTAGTAGTGGTATACAAGGGTAAGGTGTTTAGCTTTGACAAAGAGCATATTAAAGCGCTAAGTTTTGGTCAGCGTAGAATTATGCTTCCGCTAGTTAGTGGAGGAATTATGGCTCCACTGAGCCTATTAGCTATTTTTCTTAATCTTTATAATCCCTGGCCACTTATGTTTGTGTTCTTTTTAGGGAGCGCACTGCTTTATTTAGGTTGGCAACAGCATCCGGTGCTGGTGGTTAGAGATAGCGTAAAAGACCATGACTTTTTTCTAAATGATATAAGTCCCAACCTCAAAGCTTTTCTGTCTTTTGCTCGCCAGTATGTTTTTCAGGGAGGCAATGAGTTATACCTTGTACTCCCCCTACAGGAGTGGGAGCAAACAGAGCAGCAGGATAATATCGCGACACAAGATTTATACGATAAGGGCTATGTACGGCTTTTATCGCCAGCACAGCTAGCACGGTGGAAGAAGCAAAAACATCATCGGCAGCATAATTTCAGTGTTTTACATATCAACCCGCTACAAGTAAAAGCAGAAATTCGCTATGAGCCTGGCGAGAGGGGTGCTCCGGAATTATATGCCCATGTTTATGGAAGCATCAACCGAGAGGCCATCATCAAAACTGAATTGTTCTGAGCATAAATTATCTGAGTGCTTTCTTAACAATAGTATTAGTGTAGCATGCTACTTATATTTTATTACCAGCTCTTTACCTGAATCATTGGCTTTGCAGAAGTGCTAAACTATATTACTACTACGTACAACAACCGAGAATGATGATGACAAACAAAATTTTTGTCTTATTTTCATGCTTAATCATGATAGGATCAATGACTTACGGGCAAGATACGGCCCAACAGTGGATGAAGTTTGAGCTTTCTTTTGAGAGTGACTCCCTTTACGCCAATCCCCTGTACGATTTAGAAGAGTTTTATGCTGTATTTACTGCTCCTTCGGGTAAAAAGCACAAAATTAATGGGTTCTGGGATGGGGGCAGCAATTTTAAGCTGCGATTTATGCCTAATGAAGCAGGAGAGTGGCGGTATGAGACATATTGCTCAGACCCAAAGAACTTGGCTCTGCATGCCCAGAAAGGAAACTTTAGCTGCGAAAAAAGCGCGAGCAAACACGCCCTCCACCAAAAAGGAAATATAATTCATATTGATGGAGACTACCACTTAAGCTATGCAAATGGTGACCCATTTTTCTGGCTGGCCTGTACCGCCTGGAATGGCCCACTAAAGTCTACAGAAAAAGAATGGGACGATTACCTGAGCCAACGTAAGCAAAATAACTATTCGGCCATACAATTTGTAGCTACGCAATGGCGGGGAGCAGACGTAAATAGTCAGTTACAAAAAGCTTATAGCGGACAGGGTAAAATCAAAGTTAACCCTGGCTTTTTCCAGCATCTGGATAAAAAAGTAGACAAAATTAATGAATATGGCTTGGTGGCGGCGCCCGTACTCTTATGGGCTTTGCCCAAAGGCGAAGGTAAAGAGTTGAGCCCCGGATATGCTTTACCTCAGGAGGAGGCTATTAAGCTGGCAAAGTACATGGTTGCCCGCTATGGGGCGCATCATGTAGTCTGGTTTCTGGGTGGTGATGGCCTGTATGTAAGCCTTTTTGAACAGCGCTGGAAAAATATTGGTCAAGCCGTTTTTGGAGAAGAGCACCCCGGCGTAGTTGCTCAGCACCCTATGGGACGTTCGTGGATTGGAGATGCCTATGCTGATGAAGACTGGCTGGATGTAGTAGGTTATCAGTCTAGCCACGGCATAGGTAGTGGTACGATAGACTGGATAAACAAAGGGCCTATGAAAAAGAAATGGCATAAACTACCAGCCCGCCCTTTGATTAACCTGGAGCCCTGCTATGAAGAAATTTACTTCAGGACTACCGACACCCACGTGCGAAATGCCTCATATTGGAGTTTGTTTGCTACACCAGTAGCGGGTATAAGTTATGGAGCCAACGGCATATGGCCCTGGATTCGCAAAGGCGAAAAAATACTAAACCATGGCTCATTAAGCGAAGAAAGCCCCAGCACCTGGCGTGAAAGCTTGAACTTTCCAGGTAGTTTGCAGATGGGCTATCTGGCTGAGTTTATTCAACAGTTTAAATGGTGGGAGCTTAAGCCCGACCACGAACTGCTTACACAGCAGCCGGGAGAGCAGCGGTCGGAGCATTACGTCTCACTCCTGCGCACAGATGATTATAGTACCATTCTGGTGTATACACCTTTGCAAACAGCTATAGAACTCAGAAACCCACAAAATATTGATTATAAAGCCCGCTGGTTCAATCCGGTTAAGAATAGTTATACCGAAGCCGAGCTAAAAAGTGCAGGGAATTTGGTACAGGCGACCCCTCCGGCAGAGGGTGATTGGATCTTAATTCTGGAAAAATAAAAAACGTATATGATCAGGGTTGGTAGTAGCGATAAATAATCTGTAGATAGGGCGAGCGTGAGATGAGTCCTGGGTTAATTCCCGCCACCCCTTCTGGTACAGCTACACCTCTTTCTTTAAAATAGTCTTCCCATATAGGAAAGGTTTTTTGTGTATCCGGGTCAATATAAGTCATGGGGGCTAGTTTAAAAAGGGGCTGGCCTTTGTTGGCTCTCTTAAAAATCTCATAAATAAGTTCAGAGCAGTAATAACGATCATCTCCGTCAATGTAAATATCATCATAAGCATTGCCCAGCAGACCTTTAGCCTCTTTCAGTGCTTCAGGAATGAGTTTTTGGTAGCTCGTATTAAGTCTCCCAATCATTACCTTAGGCTGGCCAGCTTCATTAGTATTTCTTTTTAGAAAATCAGTTAGCGGTGTCGCTAATACCCCCTTAGATACCGCCTCGTAAACGTAAGGCTGACCCTCTTGCATCACCAGTATGCCCATATGCGAAAAGTCAGCACCGTCTATCCCCTCTGTTACTTTTTCTATCGACTCACAATAGGGGCCACAGTCCAGGTCCTGAAAGAGAATGTCTCCGGCTTGGGGCTGATAGGCAGGTTGTGCAGTCAGCGGATTAAAAAGCAATAACAAACTGAGCAGTGCAAATAGCTTATGCATGGTTACTTTCTGAAAGGAATCTGGTAAAATATATGATAATCAAAGCCGAAGTTGCTTTCGTCCTCTCCACTCCCAAAGCCAGGCACACGATAAGGAACCAGAGAACTACGGCCGGCAGAGTTCTGAGCAAAGCGGTAGCGTAGTGTATAGCCTAAAAATACATGTTTGAAAATGGCTACTTTTACACCAGCATTCATCTCAACCCAGCTTACCATCAGGTTTTCGTTACGCTGATTGATAGCGGAGGTCTCCCAAAAGTTTTCTGAAGTGCTGAAGCTAACCTCATCATCTATAATACTAAAGGCATACTTAAGTCCAAAGTAAATAATATCACCACGGGCATCATAGGTATCCGCTTTTTTGTCGCGAAGCAGGTTAACGTCTACACCAATTTTGTAATAGTCTCCGTTGCTTGTGTATTGGTAGGCTTCAGAAGCGGGAACTCCCGTTTCGCTCTGGCGGCTCAACTCCGCATGTCCGTAATCAAAACCCAGCATAAAGCGGCCCATAGCCAGATCTGCCTGCAATCCATAGTAAGTGCCCTGGTCGTCAATAGCAGTTTGTATTAGCGTGTTGACAGCTGGGCCTATACGTAGGGCGCTTGGTAAATAAGCCAGCTGCATTTTTTCCCTCTCTACGGTATCTGCCTCCACCTTATTTTGTCCCTGCTGCGCCTGGCACAGCCCGACTAATGAGAAGAGTAGAAGTATGCTAAAAAAATATTTCAAGGTTACTGCTATTGTTGGTTTTAAGTTCATCATCATCTACCTCCACATCAACAAAATCATAGTCATCACTATCTACATCCAGTCCGCTAACTCTGGTCTGGGGGAAGCAGTTAAATATCTGGATTTCATCTACAAAGTAAGAAACATTTAAACGGCGGTTCACAATTTGGCCATCAGCATTTTCTATTTCAAACATAAAGCTGGTGTTACTCCTGTCAGTATCTACTGGTAGGCTTACGCGTTCCAGAGTAGCCGGGGTATTTTGTATCACGTTTCCCTGGTCATCTACTATGCTATTGATCTGTAAAGAGGTGGCTTGTTCTGCCAGCGTAGCGGTATCGCGGACGAAGAAGCGGGCCCTTACCACATTAGTGTATTCGTACTGGCAGGTATAGATGCTTAGGTTTGGGTTAGTATATAAGGTTACGTCAGGGTTAGCTACCCGGATAGAGTCAAAGGCGACTTTGCTACTGCTGAGAGATACAAAACGCTGCTCTACCCCACATTCAGGAGAAATAAGGCGTTGTTCACGTTCATAGCTAATAACAAGCGTATCGGTTTGCAATACAGCCGCGCTATCTTCTCGCCAGTTAATAAAAAACGATACCTGATTACCCGAAGGGTTAAGCGGTAGGCTGATGCTGCTAAGAGCAGTGTCCTGCACATCCAGAAAAGCACCATTAGCCGCCTGAATAGACTCAAAATAAAGAGTGTCGGTACGGGCATTGCTCTGGTCCAGCTTTAGAAAATTGACACGGACGGTATCGTAAGAATCGGTGACACAGCTTACATCCTCATCAAGACAGGCGCTCATACCAAGAAGCATAAGGCAGGCCCAAATAAAAAAATAGCGATGTGCAGTTATAAATATGTGCTTCATGAATAAAGAAACGTCTCAAATGCTGTGCGAAATATAGAATCCATTAAACGAAAATGAAAAAAGGCTTGTTCTGACTTGCACAGACATTAGCGCTGTCTTGATTTATTAGTAATTTTGCCGAAAGTTAAAAAGAAAGCGAGTTTGAAAACAAAAGGGATTAAAAAAGATAAGGTAAATGTAGTCACACTGGGCTGCTCTAAAAATCTGGTAGACTCAGAAGTGATGCTAACCCAGCTTAAGGGCAACCAGATAGATGCTACCCATGAGTCAGAAAAAGACGATGCTAATGTGATTATCGTAAACACCTGCGGCTTTATAGACAATGCCAAGCAAGAGTCTATAGATACTATTTTGCGTTATGCTGATGCCAAAAATGAGGGAGTAATTGATAAATTATATGTAACCGGCTGTCTCTCTCAGCGCTATCGCGACGATCTGGAAAGTGAAATCCCTGAAGTTGATGCTTTCTTTGGAACGATGGAATTACCTCTGCTGCTCAAAAAATTTAAAGCAGATTACAAACATGAGCTGGTAGGGGAAAGAATAACGACTACCTCTCGCCACTATGCGTACATGAAGATTGCAGAAGGCTGCGATCGCCCTTGCTCCTTCTGTGCTATTCCGCTTATGCGAGGCAAGCATGTGTCTAAACCTATAGACACCCTGGTGAAAGAAGCACAGTCTTTGGCGCGTAATGGTACTAAAGAGCTGCTATTGATAGCGCAGGATTCTACTTACTATGGCCTGGACCTTTATGGTAAACGTAATCTGGCAGAACTACTACAGCGCCTTTCCGATGTAGAGGGTATTGACTGGATTCGTCTTCATTACGCCTTTCCTTCGGGCTTTCCTATGGATGTACTGGATGTTATGGCTGAACGACCTAACATCTGCAATTATCTGGATATGCCACTACAGCATGGCTCCAGCCGCATGCTTAAGCTTATGCGCCGGGGTACAACTCGCGAAAAAACGGAGTCACTGATTTATCAGATTCGCGACAAAATACCTGATATTGCCTTACGAACGACGCTCATTGCAGGTCATGCCGGAGAAACTGAAGAGGATCATGCAGATATGGTGGATTTTGTGCAGAAAATGCGGTTTGACCGGCTGGGAATCTTTACCTATTCTCACGAAGAAGGTACACATGCCTATCAGATGGAAGACAATGTGCCAGACGAAATTAAACAGGCACGTGCAAATGAAGTGATGGAGCTACAGGAAAAAATTTCTTACGAGCTTAATCAGGATAAGATCGGAAGCGTACAAAAAGTACTGATTGACCGTAAAGAAAGCGGCAACTATGTGGGGCGTACAGAATCTGACTCACCAGAAGTAGATAATGAGGTGATTATTCCCGCCGACAAATATTACCTCAGAGTGGGCGATTTTGCCGACATCCGAATTGTGGATGCCAGTGAGTTTGATCTTTTTGGCGAGCCAGAGGTCAAGAGCTAAGACAGCACAAAGGGCAGGTATTTACATTAAATGCCTGCCCTTCTTTTACTACACGGCTTTGTGCCTAAAACTTTATAAAAGTGCCGACGTAACTATACTATGCTCTTCACAAGGGTTGTAAATGGTCAAACATTTTTTATCATTACACTATTAATTCCTGTTAGCTAGTATATTCTGCAAAACTATGAACATAGAAAAGCTTAATTTTTCTGAAACCGGCAACTTCTCTCCTATTTTTCTGGACTATCTTGATAACAAAGACACTCTACAAAAATTCTATCATCGCAGACCGGAGCTGAAAAGTTTTGAAGCCCAGCTACAGGAAAAAAAATTTCCACAGGCCAACCGTGAGCGCCTGCGGTCTGTATTGCAGAAGCAGTATACCAGCGTAGCCCAACCCTCAGCAGTAACCCAAAACATAGAAAGGCTAGGCGAGTCTAATACTTTTACCCTTACTACCGGGCATCAGCTCAATATTTTTACCGGCCCTCTGTATTTTATTTATAAGATTGTAACGGTAATTAACAGTTGTAAGCAGTTGAATGAGGCTTATCCGGATTACCATTTTGTGCCAGTGTATTGGATGGCTTCTGAAGATCATGATTTTGAGGAGATTAACCACTTTCACCTCTTTGGTAAAGATTACCAATGGAAGACGGAGCAAAAGGGAGCTGTGGGGCGCTTTAATACCGAAGGGCTTCAGGCTCTGCTAGAAGAGCTGCCAGGCCATGTAGATGCTTTTGAGAAAGCCTACAAGCAGCATAAAAAACTAGCGGATGCCGTACGATGTTACGTTAACGATTTGTTTGGTGAGCAGGGACTTATTGTAATAGATGCTGATCATCCTGAGCTGAAAGCCCCATTTCGCTCTATAATGGAAGACGACCTGAAAACACACACCGCCAAAAGCCTGGTAGAAAGCTGCTCTAAAGAACTGGAAAAAATTGGCTATAAAACTCAGGTTTTCCCCCGCGAGATTAATCTCTTTTATTTAAGAGAAGATCTGAGAGAGAGAATAGAAAAAATAGATGACAAATACGTAGCCCTCAACACCGATCATCACTTCTCTGAAAGCTCACTGCTGGAAGAACTGGAAGCCCATCCCGAAAGATTTAGCCCCAACGTTATACTTCGCCCCCTTTATCAGGAAAGCATACTCCCCAACCTCGCTTATATAGGCGGACCATCAGAGTTGGCTTACTGGCTACAGCTAAAGCCTGTTTTTGACCACTATCAGCTGAGCTTTCCTATACTTATGCCCCGTAATTTTGGCTTAGTTATTAGCAAAAGTAATGGGCGTAAACTACAGAAAGTGCCTATACAAACCAAAGATCTGTTTCTGGACACGCAAAGCCTGGTAAAAAAGTTTGTAGAGGAGAATGCGGAAGCGAGTCTTTCTTTGGCAGATGAACAGAAAGCCATTTCCTCGGTATTTGAAACCATCAGGGCTAAGGCGATGGAAATAGATAAAAGCCTGGATGGATACATTGGAAAGGAAGAAAACAATACCCTTAAAATACTTAGCGGTATAGAGAAACGCCTAAAAAAATCTGAAGAACGCAATCAGGAAACCCACGTAAGGCAGCTGGAAAGCCTGAAAGACAAGCTCTTCCCGGGCGGAAGTTTACAGGAGCGCAAAGAGAACTTTTTGAACTTTTATATTAATAATCCTGCTTTTCTAGATGAGGTCTTAGCACATTTTGACCCTATGGATTATCGCTTTTATGTTTTATATGAAGCAGAGTAGCTGTGACTAAAGCAGAGGCCCGCAAGCATTTTCGTAAGCAGCGAAGGCTGTTAAGTAAGGAGGCTTACCAATTAGCTAACCAACAGATATATAAGCACCTGATGCCCTGGCTAAAGGAACTAAAACCTCGTACAGTACATTGTTTTCTTCCCATTCATAAAAACAGAGAAGTAAATACCTGGCCGCTAATCAGAGAGTTACAGTCCGAAAATATAGGCGTGGTAGTATCTCGTACCGATTTGCAGCAGAATAGTATGGAGCATTTTATACTGGAAGAAGGAACTGCCTGTCCGGAAAATGTATGGGGTATACCTGAACCAGAAGGTGAATCTCTGGTTAGAGTAACAGAAGAAGAGATAGCGCTGGTGCTGGTTCCACTGCTGGCTTTTGATTTGCAGGGGCAACGTGTAGGTTATGGCAAAGGCTATTACGATTTGTTTTTAAGCAAGTGCTTACCCAATACTCTTAAGGTAGGTCTTTCCCTTTTTGAACCCATTGAAAAGATTAAAGACATTTACCCGCACGATATTGGGCTTACCCATGCTGTCAGTCCGAACAAGCTTTGGGATTTTAAGCATTCTCAGTGCTAATTATCAACAGTAATGCACAAACTGTTATATATTTGTGCAAAATTTCAGCAATAGAATGAAGGGGTAATATGAAAATTATCATTGCGGGTGCAGGAGATGTAGGTAAACACTTGGCTAAATTGTTGGCCTACGAAAATCAGGATATTGTAGTAATCGACCTCAATCAGGAAAGGTTACGTCAGTTGGGGAGCCAACTGGATGTTTCTACAATTAAAGGTAGCTCTACTTCTTTTAAAGTACTTAAAGATGCCAATGTAGGTGAGGCTGACCTTTTGATTGCTGTTACGGAGTCTGAAGAGGTAAACCTCGCAACTTCTTTTATTGCCAAACAACTAGGGGTAAAGCGTACGGTGGCTCGTATTTCTAACGAGGAATACCTTATGAGTAAAGAAACGCTGGACTTACGCAAGGTAGGTATTGATGAGCTAATTTCGCCAGAATCACTAGCCGCACGAGAAATACGCCGCCTACTCAGGATTGCCGCAGTAACTGATACTTTTGAGTTTGATCAGGGGTTGCTTTCCCTCATCGGAATTACCATAGACCGTGATAGCCCGCTAATTAACCATTCGCTAGCTGAGACATCGCGCCTCAACCCGTATAATAGCTTTGTAACAGTTGCTATTTTAAGAGATGGGCGTACCATTATTCCTAGGGGAGATACCCGCATTGAGCCTAATGATCATGTGTACTTTATCGCTGAGCCTAATGGAATAGATCGCGTGCTTGACCTAACCGGTAAGAAAAAAATAGAGATCAAAAACATTATGATACTGGGAGGTAGTAAGGCCGCCTACCACACCGCACGCAAGCTAAGTACCAACTATAATGTAAAGCTGATTGAACGAGACAGGGATAAATGCTTTGATCTGGCAGATCAGCTTCCTAAATCACTGATTATCAACGGAGATGGTAGGGATGTGGAGATTCTGGAAGAAGAAGGGCTGGCTAATATGGATGCATTTCTGGCTCTTACCGGAGATTCTGAGACTAATATTATTAGCTGCCTGGTCGCTAAAGATAAGGGCGTTAAAAAAACCATTGCCCTGGTAGAAAATATAGACTATATCCACCTGAGCCAGAATATAGGAGTGGATACAATGATCAACAAGAAGCTGATAGCAGCAAACTTTATCTTCCGCTATATTCGTAAGGGTGATGTTGTGTCAATTACCGGTATACATGGCGTAGAAGCTGAAATTCTGGAGTATGAAGTCAACAATAATTGCAGAATCGCAAATAAGCAGCTCAAAGATCTTGAGTTTCCTAAAGACGCGGTGATCGGAGGAGTGGTAAGAAGGGGCAAAGGTCAGGTAGCAATGGGTAACTTTCAGTTTGAGCCAAATGATAGAGTCGTAATATTAAGCAAAAGAGAAAGCTTGTCGGAAGTAGAAAAATTCTTTAAATGAAATTCAACTGGAAAGTCCTCTTCAACATTCTAGGTGTATTACTAATGTTCAATGGGGGCTTTATGCTGCTCTCTCTCCTGGTATCTTTCTTTTATGAGCAGTCAAGCTGGAAAGCCATTTTAGCTTCTGCTGGGGTTTCTTTTTTAACGGGCATCCTCACCTGGTGGGCCACTCGCAAGCAGGAAAACAAAGAGCTAAGAAGCAAAGACGGCTATCTGGTAGTTACCTTAGGTTGGGTGCTTATGTCATTTTTCGGCTCTCTACCCTATATTTTTAGTGGTACTATTCCCTCTTACCCCGATGCCTTTTTTGAGTCTATCTCGGGCTTTACTACTACAGGGGCTACCATCCTAACCGATATTGAAGCAGTTTCTAAAGATATTCTTTTTTGGCGTAGCCTTACGCAGTGGATTGGTGGTATGGGAATTATCGTGCTGGCAGTAGCTATTTTACCAATATTAGGAATTGGTGGAATGCAGCTTTTTGTGGCCGAGGCGCCGGGTGTCACACCTGACAAACTTAAGCCTCGGATTCGTGATACTGCCAAAAGACTATGGATACTGTATATTGGCCTTACTGCTTTAGAAACAATACTACTTATGCTGGGAGGCATGAGCTTTTATGAGGCAATCAATCATGGTCTGACTACTATGGCCACCGGAGGTTTCTCCCCTAAAAATGCCAGTATCGCCTATTATGATTCTCCTTACCTACAGTATGTCATCATTGTATTTATGTTTTTGGCGGGTACCAGTTTTTCCCTCACTTATTTCGCTTTTAAAGGTGCCTTTAACAAAGTTTGGCAAAATGAGGAGTTTCGGTATTATCTCTTCTCGGTAGGCATCATCATTCTTATTAGTACTCTGGCCATCTTTATAGTGAGTGATGCCAGTCTAGAAAAATCTTTTCGAGATGCGGCTTTTCAGGTAATTTCAGTAATCAGTACTACTGGCTTTATTACCGCAGATTACACTGCCTGGGCACCCTTGCTCACAGTGATATTCTTTTTACTTATGTTTATTGGTGCTTCGGCAGGCTCTACCGCAGGGGGCGTCAAAATAGTACGTCATATTGTACTGATCAAAAATAGTATTCTGGAAATGAAACGTCAGGTTCACCCCTCTGCCATTATTCCTGTAAGGCTCAATGGTAAGGCGATAACTCAGGATATTACTTTTAACGTACTGGCCTTCTTTATTATTTATATCACCATTTTTGCGATTGGATCCGTTGTGCTGGCTCTCATAGGCGTAGACTTTATGACCTCTGTAGGGGCAGTAGCCACATCTTTAGGCAATATAGGCCCTGGGTTTGGTACAGTAGGGCCGGTAGACAATTTTGCCCACCTGCCCGCAGCTGCTAAATGGGTGCTTTCCTTTCTAATGTTATTGGGGAGGCTGGAGCTTTTTACAGTACTTATCCTTTTTACTCCCTACTTCTGGAACAGAAACGTATAAGAGGAAACAGGGAATGCCCTTATTTCCATCCCCCTCCCAGGCTACGGTATAGCTCTATATTAGCCAGAATAATCTGTCTTTTAAGGTTAGCCAGATCAAGCTCACTTTGTAGCGCATCTTCCTGAGCATTAATTACTTCTAGGTAATTAGCAAAGCCACTCTGGAATAAGAGTGAGGCATCGCGAACACCTTTACTACTCACCACTATCCTTTTCTGGGCAATGCTGTATTCTTCCCTTAGCTTTTCTATCGTGACCAGTGCATCGGAAACCTCGCGTACCGCCAGTATAATATTATCCTTAAAATCCAACTCAGCTAACTGACGCTCTGATACAGCAATGGAATGGTTTGTTTTTAACCTTCTGTTTTGAAAAAGAGGCTGAAAAATAGCCCCATTAATTAGCGCGAAGCCAGAACCCATAGGATCCAGAAAGCTATCAAAAACAAAAGAGTTTAAGCCAGTACTGGCATTGAGCATGATAGAGGGGTACTTCATCGCCTGAGTAACGCCTACCCGGGCATTGCTGGCAATTAGCTGGTATTCTGCAGCAGCTATATCCGGTCGGTTGTTAATTAGCTCCAGAGGAACGCCAACTACATAGCGATCATCAAAAGTTACATCTTCCAAATTCTGTTCAATATCTATAGGTTGCGGGTAGCGACCCAAGAGCTGGTTTAGTCGATTTTCCAGCAGGGTGTACTCTCTTTCAAGCTGCGGTATTAATGATTCTGCTCTCAGTATTTGTGACTCTGTCTGTTGTATAGCCAGAGATGTCGTTTCGTCTGCTTCAAACTGTAATTTAACTATATCCAGTGTGTTTCTGCCCAGCTCCAGATTTCGTTCGGCCACTGCAATCTGAGAATTGATCATGAGCATGTTATAATAAGTAGAGGCAATTTCAGCAACTATAGCTGTCTGTACCGCTTTCTGAAACTCTTCGCTTTGCATAAACGATGCCTGGGCCGCTTCTTTTTGCCAGCGTAACTTGCCCCACAGGTCAATCTCCCAGCTGGCAAAGATGGTTGTAGAATATGCCAGCCTTTCGGTATATAGTGTTTTGGGAGGGTTTTCTCCGTGATTACGTCTGGCCCGGTTTGAGCCATAGTTGTTGTAATTTTCGGAATAATACTCTCTATTGTACTCAAAAGGCGAAATACCAAGGCTGGGATAAAAATTTGCTTTGGAAAGCTCAAGGTTTTGAGACCCTATCTCAATTTGTTTGGCCCCTTTCAGCAGTTCAATATTATTGATAAGTGCCGTATCAATCAGCGCTATCAGTGTAGAGTCCTCAAAATAATCTCTCCAGTTTACATCAGCAAGCGTAGTCTGGTTAGCCAAAGAGGTAGTATCCAACTGAGATATTCCATAATAGCTATCAATTTTATCGAACTGAGGCCTTTGGTAGTTATCTCCCACCTTGCAGCTGATGGCCGTAATTAAAATTATACTTATTGTGGCAAATTGTTTTATACACTCCATAAATATCAACTTACTTAGGTAGTTTTAATGTTGAACCGCTCACTTAATTGAATAAACAGATAGGTTAGTACGGGTATGATAAGAATACCCAGAAATACGCCGGAGAGCATACCTCCCGCGGTGCCGATACTCACGGATCTGTTACCTATAGCGGAAGAGCCTTCAGAAAACATCAGGGGGACTAAACCAGCGGTAAAAGCCAGGGAAGTCATAACGATAGCTCTCAGGCGTAGTGCACTGGCATCTAGTACTGCGTCCAGTATATCGGCACCTGCCTCCCTTTTCTGGGCGGCAAATTCTACAATTAGAATGGCGTTTTTGGCAAGCAGACCAATTAGCATAATAATACCTACCTGCACATATATATTGTTGTCTATACCTGCAAGATTAATAAAAGCAAAGACACCTAAAATACCAGTAGGCAGGGAAAGCATTACGGCCATAGGCAGCCAGAAGCTCTCATACTGGGCCGCCAGAATAAAGTATACCAACACTATACTAATGATGAATACAATAATAGAATCTGAACCTGATTTCTTCTCTTCCAAACTCATCCCTGTCCATTCAAAATTAAGGCTGGCTGGCAGGGTTTGGTCGCTCAGCTGTTCAATTCTATCCATTACATCTCCGGTACTATAGCCCTCGGCAGGTGTAATGTTAATTCTGGCCGCATTGTACAAATTATAGCGGGTTACGGTCTCCGGACCAAAAGTTTCTTCCAGTTGTACAATAGTGTTTAGAGGAACCATCTCATTCTCATTGTTTTTGACAAAGATGGCGTTAAAGGCTTCCGGGGTTTCGCGGTATGAGATATCGGACTGCATAAATACTCCGTACTGGCGGGTAAACCTGTTAAAATCGCCCACCCGGGTACGCCCGAAATTAGACTGTACCGTAAACATCATATCCTTAACACTTACCCCTAAAGCTTTAGCTTTTTTATAGTCAATATTTAATCGGTACTGGGGAAAATTAGTATTGTAAGAGGTAAAAGCATTACTAATCTCCTCTTGCTGATTAAGCTCTGCAATAAACTCATTAACTAATACACCAAACTCACTTAGGTCACCATCAGAGAGGTCCTGAAGCATAATCTGCACCCCATCAAAATCGCCAAATCCTTGTACTGTGGGGCGTGGGTACATGTTAATTCCCTGAGCATCACTAATTACAGATAGCTTGCTCATCAGGTGTTTGATAAGCTCATTGATGTCCTCTATATCGCCGCGTTCGCCTATTTCTTTTAAGATAACATAGCCCAGACCTGAAGATGGGCTTTCTGAACCGCTCACTACGTTGTATCCAGAGACTGTATTTACGCTCTCTACCGCTGGCTCTAACTGGAGGATAGAGTCTGCCTCCACCAAAGCCTGATTGGTACGGTGAAGCGAAGCTCCCTCGGGTAGCGTAAGTGTGAAAATCAGGAAGTTGTCATCTTCAGTAGGAATAAATGCCTGAGGTGTACGATTAGCTAAAAAGGCAGTTAGTAGCACTACTCCCACAAGCCCTGCCAGGCTTACCCATTTGAACTTAATAGCCTTACGAGCAAGGGATACATATTTTTTTGTAAACGTATCAAAGAGTCTGTCAAATTTACGTAAGCCCAGAGTACCTACCTCTTTTACCTTGCGTACCTTTTTAGACTGCTCCAGTTTCTCCATTACCCGGTTTTTCTTCGCTTTCTCATCCAGGTTTTTATATAGGAGAATAAATAACACCGGGCCTAAAGTAAGGGCAATGATGGCTGAAATGATTACAGCAATGATAATGGTATATGCGAACTCCTGATAGAAAACACCTACCGGACCTTGCAGAAAGCCCACCGGAAGGAACACTGCCGCAATTACCATAGTAATAGACACAATAGCTCCGGTAATTTCTGTTAAGGCAGAAGTAACTGCTTCTCGGGCAGTCATGCTGTAGTGCTGCATCTTCTCAAAAATGGCCTCTACCACCACAATGGCGTTATCTACTACTATACCGATAGAAAGTACGATAGAGAACATGCTAAGTACGTTCATAGAAACCCCTACCAGGGAAAGGAAGAAGAAGGTACCAACCAATGAGATAGGAATGGTAATAGCCGTAATAAAGGTGGCTTTAAAATCTTGCAGGAAGATGAATACAACCAAAAACACAAGAATAAAGGCCTCTATCAGGGTTTGTTTTACGTGACCCATAGACTCGTCAATCTGGTCTCTTACACTGTAGGTGATCTCATAATCTATACCCTCAGGAAAAATCTTTGCCTGTTCTTCCAGAATCTCACGTACACTTTTATCAATTTCTACCGCATTGGCTCCACTTTGCTGCACAATATCAATAGTTACCGAAGGGCGGCCATCCAGGCGGTTCTGACTGGTATAGTTAGAAGCACCAAACTCTATACGTGCTACATCTCGCAGGTGCAGTTGTAAGCCGTCCTGCTCAGATTTGATCACTATATTTTCATACTCTTCCGGTTCGCTAAATCTACCTGTGTGTTTCAGGGGAATTTCAAATACTTCGTCAGAGTTCTCACCAAACTTACCCGGTGCGGCTTCAAAACTCTGATCCTGTATTTGTTGGTATACATCGCGCGGCGTAAGTCCATATAGGGCTAGCCTTTCGGGGTTTAGCCAGATACGCATGGCGTAGTCTCGCGAGCGTAGAATGGCTGCCTCGGCTAGTCCTTCAACGCGTTTAAGCTCTCTCCTTACGTTCATACGGGTGTAGGCATTCAGAAAAGTCTCGTTGTAAGGTGAGTTCTCTTCTTCGGCAAAGATGTTAATAGTCATCAGAGTACCCTTCATCCTCTTCATTACGGTAATTCCCGACTCTACAACTTCCGGGGGAATTTGCTGGACTACCGTAGAGATACGGTTCTGGATATCTACTGCTGCCAGATCGGGATCGGTACCCGGTTCAAAGTATACCGATACTCTACCTTTACCAGAGTTTGTAGCGGTAGAACGGGCATAGGTCATATTTTCAGTACCGTTAATGGCTTCCTCTATGGGCAACAGCACCGATTTGGCCACAGTTTCGGCATTACCTCCCGGATAATACACCTCCACACTAACACTGGGTGGGGCAATTTCAGGAAATCGTTCTACCGGTAGCTGAAATATACTGGCGGCTCCTGCCAGCACCAGAACTATAGAGATAACTAGGGTGAGTACTGGCCGGTCTATTATTTTTTTTAACATAGTATCTTACTGCTTATTCAAAATATTAGATGCGTAGTGATAGAATGAATCTATTCTCCGGATAGATCTTAAGTAAAATTCAGGGTATGGTATTACTATACCCTTATTGGCTGCTTAGCAGCTTTTGAGGGAAGTCTGCCACAAACTGACTCATATGCAGGGTAGCCATGAGCAGATTGACATCGGAACTTCGGTAGATAAAGCGGGAGAATAGAAATGAAAAAAGTTGTGATTGAAAAAGAAGGAAACAGTGTAACTGTACTGTTGCCTTTAAGAGAAGCAGGCCTGAAACGATCAAGGCTCAGTTTTCGGTAATTGGCTAGAAATGTAAAAATCATGACTAAAGAGGCAATGCTAAAAAATATGGTATATGCCTGCCAAGCCTTTTCCTATGCATTGTAAGGCATTAGACACAAGCTTTACAGGCAATTTTATAAAAAATACAAACTGTCTCTCTCTAAATCTGCTACTATCAGCTTACTGTATGCTGGTAGTAGCGGTGTTGTTCATTAACAATTGACCGGGCTGTATAGGCTTCACTTTAACGCCATTTGCCAGTTTATTAATGCCGGATACTACGATTTTATCATCAGGGTTCAGGGTTTCGCCACTCACAATGTATTGTTTTCCACTACGCCCCTCTATCTGTATTTCTCTTCTTACTACAGTGCTATCCTCTTCCTGAAACTTAAAGACAAACCTTTTGTCCTGAATAGATGTAGTAGCCCCCTGAGGAATAAGTATCGCATTAGGGTAAATCTGTTCCATAATAATTTTGCCGGTGCTTCCGGATCTTAAAAGCGTATCAGGGTTGTCAAATTTTGCTCTTAAGTTGATAGAGCCCGTAGACTTGTCAATTTGTCCTGAATTGGCATCTATGTTACCTGCTCTTTCGTACTCTGAGCCATCAGATAGTACAAGTTTTACCTCATTGTTCATCTTTTTAGAAGTAGAGTCGCCCTTCATCCGCTCATAATACAGATAGTCTGACTCACTCATAGAAAAATAAACATATACATCCTCAATATTAGAAAGGGTGGTTAGAGGCTGATCATCAGTCTTTTTAACCAGGTTACCAATAGATTTAGGAATTCTACCGATAAATCCGCTTACAGGAGCGCGGATGGTCGTAAACTCCAGATTGATACGCATATTTGCGGCCATGGCCTGTGCACGATCCAGTGAAGACTGTGCTACTTCGTAATCAGCTTTAGCAGTCTCCATTCTTACCTCTGAAATTACTTCATTATCTATAAGAGGTTGAATTCGGTCAATTTCAGTTTTTGCTTTCCTGAGTTTGGCCTGTTCAACCTTTACATTAGCGATAGCATTCTTTAGGTCTTCTTCGTAAGGCTGGCTGTTAATTTTAAATAAAGGCTGACCTTTCTCTACATAGTCTCCTTCATCTACATAAATTTCCTCAAGTATACCATCTACCTGAGGTCGGATTCCGACATTTTCTACACCTTCTATAGAGCCTAGATATTGAAATGACTTAGCCGCTTTTTCTTCCTGCAAGGTCATAACAGGAAGGGGAAGGCCTTCATCTTTTGGTTCAGTTTCCTGACAACTCACTAGAGAAAGCAGCAAAAAAGCGGAAATAGCGAAGAAATAAATATTTTTATACGGGTAAAGACTGTTTCTCATTTTCATCCGTTTGTATAAGGTTGGTTTTTTTTCCGTTCAAAGGTCAATAACTGTTCTACAATAAGAACAGTGCGTCAGTCTGCACTCATAAACCCCTGTTTTTCAATAATTTGTTAATTATGGTTGGGATGACTTATCGGTAAAACCAATGATAGGTGTAGAATGTTTGGGTAATTTAATTACAGATTGTAGAAAAGTTCTGCACTTGGGGCTAACCACAATTAGTAGATTCTACAGTTAAAGTGCATAAAATAAAGATGACAAAGTCAGTTTTTGGCGATAAAAATATTTTTCTGTACTATAATCAATAGTAGCACATTTACCCTACCATTAGGTTGGCAGTAGGATACCTATAGTTTTCACTGGAAGCACGAGAACGAGTACTTAGCGCAACGGCAAAAGTGAGCGTGCCTACCCTACCTAAAAACATAGATATAATGATCAACAACTTGCCTGCCGTACTAAGCTCTGCTGTAATCCCTGTACTCAAACCAACAGTGCCAAAAGCTGATACCTGTTCAAAAACCAGAGAAATTAATTCTATACCTTCTTCTGTAATGCTCAGCAGGAGTACAATAATGGCGTTGATAGCAATGCCGTAAAAGAAAATAGAAAGTGATTTATATAGAATTTCTGTAGGGATATAGCGGTTACTGATATGAATTCGCGACCTGCCCCTAGTGGTAGCTACTACAGACATCACAATCAGGTAAAAGGTAGATGTTTTGATACCTCCAGCCGTTGAGGCGGAGGCTCCTCCAATAAACATAAGAATCATCATCATGATAAGGGTAGGGCTCATCAGCTTAGAGATATCTACCGTATTAAAGCCCGCAGTACGAGTAGTCGCCGACTGAAAAAAGCTGGTAATCATGGCTTCAGTCATGTTTGAGTCTGCCAGTACATTATCTCTCTCTATCCAGTAAAAAAGGCCCATCCCTACCAATATCAGTATTACTGAGACATTAACTGCAATTTTAGTCCCGAGTTGCCAGTCTTTCCAGGGGTGTTCCAGTCGGTCCCGCAGGCGGCTGGGCGAGAATATATCTTTAATTGGGGCAAAGCCTATAGCTCCCAGTATTAGTGAAATGGCGAGAATAACGTGCAGTATGTAGTTGTTCCGTACAACATCTTCGTACAATCCGTTGGTAAAGATGCTAAAGCCAGCATTACAGAAGGCAGATACAGCATGAAAGGCAGAGAAGAAAATTTTTTCTCCTACACTATCAAAGGGAATATTCCAGCTAAGATACAATAAGACAAAGGTGCCAAACTCTATAAAAAAAGTGATGAAGATAATCTGGCGTAGTAGACTGCCCGAGGAAGATAAGGTTTCGGTATCTAAATAATCAGGCACCAATGTTTTTTGACGAAAACTGGCCCCTCCACTTAAGAAAGACGCAAAGAAGGAGGCAAAAGACAAAATTCCTAACCCTCCCAGTTGTATGAGTACCAGAATAACCAACTGCCCTTTCATGGTAAAGAAAGTAGCAGTATCAACCACAATAAGGCCAGTAACACAGCTGGCACTTACTGCGGTAAAAAAGGCGTCTATTAAGCGCATGCTACCAGGCTGGGTAGTCATGGCAGGAAACATCAGCAGGATTGTGCCTACAGCTATCAAAATAACAAAGCTGATGACAAAAGCCGCTCCCGGCCGCACCTTAATATTACTGATCAGGCTACTGGCTTTAGAAACTTCAAGTATTAAAATCAGGCTGAGCAGCACGCTGGTAAAGTATTCTGCAAAAGCGGGCTCATCCACCATGCCTACCCACTGGTAAAGGTGTAACTCTGTACTGGAAAAAAGTGAGGCAACCTGGCGGCTAAGCAGTAAGGCCATCAAAGAGGCTTCAATCGGCCGTTCTTTGATAAACACTATGCGTTTGAAGGCATAGAGCCATTTTACAAAAAAAACGCCCAGGAATATCCAAAGTACTACATTAATGGTAATGAAGATGCTGTGTTTTTCTTCCAGACTGATGCTAAACCCATAATTGTATAATAGGAGGCATAAGCCCAGTATAGTATTTACTGCATTGATCACATGGGTAGTGCGCAGAATAGCAGGTCGGCTGTCGTAAAGCAAATTATTGAGCCTCTTGACTACAATATCTTTGCTTAGCTTCATGTAAGTAGGGTGTTTTGGCCTAGCACTTTTTTCGCTTCTTCTAAAAGGCGTTTATACTCTATTGAAACTACCCCAGTATACTCACATACTATTCCTCCTCCCAGATTTGCCAGTTCGGCAAGCAGCCTTGGAGAAAGTTCAAGTGCCAGACAAAGGGCCGCAATACTAATTACTGTATCGCCAGCTCCTGATACATCTGCAATTTTGCGAATATGCGCAGGAATGACGTGTTTTTCCTCTTGCCCATGATAAGCAGCGTCTATGTATACCCCCTTCTCTGACATGGTAACAAAAGTAGTATTTACCTGCAATAGAGCTTTAAGTTTGGTAGAAGCCTGCGCAACTGCCTGCTCCGTAGTGAGCGAGGTCTCGTGTTTTTCTTTGTGCAGAGCCAGGCCTTCTACCTGCATACCCTCTCTTAGCTCTTTAAGGTTGGGCTTAAAAAGTGTAGCTTCTTTGTAGTGTAAAAAGTTGCGGCGTTTAGGATCAACGGTAGTAGGTATCTGATGTTTTTTTGCCAGGGCGATAGTTTGCTGTATCAGTGGTTCGCTGAGTACGCCTTTATCGTAATCCTGGAAGATAACCACATCTGCCTGAGGAAGTAGTTTTTCTATCACCTTCAGCAGTGATTCCCGGTCTTCATCTATAAGTAATTCATCATCTTCGGAATCTACCCTGAGCATTTGTTGAGAACCCGCAATTACACGTTCTTTTACAGTGGTAAGGCGGTTTTTACTTTTGACGATACCTGCTCCGGATATATTTTGCTCTTCCAGCAAGCTATGGAAGTCACCCGCAGCATGGTCATCTCCTATCACAGCGCAAAGAAGAGGGGTAGCACCCAGGGCCTGTACATTAAGAGCGACATTTGCCGCACCTCCTAATCTTTTTTCTCTTTTGCGTACGTGTACAATAGGCACAGGAGCTTCAGGAGAGATACGTTCTACCTTTCCCCAGATATAGGCATCCAGCATGACATCACCTATGATCAATACTTTCAGGTCACGAAAGGCCTCAAATATTTCGTCTAAAGTCTTCCCCATCTCCTATAAGCTAAAAAGTCCCTCTGCTAAGAGGGACTCTTTTAAATAAATTACTTCAGTTTACTTAATGCTTCTTTAATACGGCTGATCGCTTCCTCCAACTGCTCGTCAGATGCGGCGTAAGAAAGGCGTACGCACTTAGGCGCGCCAAATGCTTCGCCAGTAACCAGAGAAACGTGGGCTGTATTTAATATATACATGCACAAGTCTCCGGCATTGTTAATAGTAGTTTCACCATCAGACTTGCCAAAGTACTCACTCACATCCGGGAAAATATAGAAAGCACCATTAGGCTCATAGGTTTTGATACCAGGTACCTCCTGTAGTTTTTCCAATACCAAAGCTCTACGTCGCAGGTAAGCCTTTGCCATCTCCTGAGTAGGCGCCATATCGCCGTTAAGTGCGGCAATAGCTGCACGCTGCGCAATACCATTGGTGCCAGAAGTAAACTGTCCCTGAATTTTTCCGCAAGCTTTAGCGATAGGAAGAGGAGCGGCAATATAGCCAAGTCGCCAGCCCGTCATGGCATAACCTTTAGAGAAACCATTAACCGTAACTGTGCGCTCCATCATACCAGGCATACTGGCAATACTCACATGCTCGCCGCTAAAGTTGATGTGCTCATAAATTTCGTCGGCTACAACTATAATTTCAGGATGGTCTGCTAATACTTCGGCCATTGCGCTGAGTTCTTCACGATTAAAAACAGCGCCAGTAGGATTGCAGGGAGAAGAGAATATTACCGCTTTGGTTTTAGAGGTAATAGCTTCTTTAAGCTGATCTGAAGTAGCCTTGAAGTTGTTTTCTATATCCCCGTTGATGAATACAGGTACTCCTTCTGCCAGCTTAATAATTTCTGCATAGCTTACCCAGTAAGGCGCGTACACAATTACCTCATCGCCCGCGTTAAGCAGGCACATAAAAGTGTTAGCAATAGATTGCTTGGCACCGGTAGAAACAACTATCTGCTCAGGAGTATAGCTGAGCTTATTTTCTCTCTCCAGCTTGTCTGCGATGGCCTGACGTAGATCCAGGTAGCCGGGTACAGGAGAGTAGGAGAAATATTTACCCTCGTCAATAGCGTCTTTAGCAGCTTCGCAAATATGCTTGGGAGTCTTGAAGTCAGGTTCGCCCAGACTCAGGCTAATAACATCAACACCCTTTGATTTTAATTCACGTGCTTTTTGAGCCATGGCAATGGTTGCCGACTCTTCCATGGCCTTAATTCTGTCGGATAGTTGCTCCATAGTGTATAATATTTAGTAATAGGTGTGTTTTGACTGATAAAAACGCAAAACGGGGCAAAATTAATGATTACTGTTTAGAGATACTAGGTTTAAGATTGAAAGTATGTCCCTTATCTTGTAAAAATACGTAACAGATGGCTTGTATTCTTATAAAGTATTCACTGATAATTTAGAAATATTGCGATTATTTTATGAACTTTGGGCGTTATGAACTTGTCTATATACTAGCACGGGGCCGACCGGTTTTGACAGGATGAGCGGTTACGTGTGTAAGCATGCAGGCACATAGGGTGAGTGCCTTGATCAATAGCTCTAACACTATAATTGGCGAATCTAATTACGCCATGGCTGCCTAATTTTAGCCTGATATAGGTTAAAATTTGGGCTTACGGTTGAGCGACAACGCTCCCGGGCCACATCCCACAAAGCCTCTGTTCTTTAGGTTTTGAGTCTGGGGTGTCGAAATTTAGAACTAGCATGAGTAGGGCTGTGATGCTTATGCGAAACCCAATCGCAGCTAAGGTGATGTTCGGTTGCTTTCTACCATTCGTCACCCGACAATCCAAAGTAAAGCTAAGCATGTAGAAGCCACGATAGTTGCCTTCTCTGGACGAGGGTTCGAATCCCTCCGGCTCCACAAAAGGATTTCATATTACTTCAAACCCCTTCAGATTCCTTTCTGGAGGGGTTTTTTGTTTGTCAATATTTTTTTTCTGAGAGCACCTTAAGCCTGAAATAAAAAAGAGTAACATGGGAGATATTTCGCATAGTTGCGATGGAATGGATAAGTCATACATAATAAATGCCGAGCTTGATTAACGAAACCAGACTCCTGATAAAATTTTGTATTCTTATATTTAGTATTGACTGTTGTGAGTCTTAGGCTTTCTGCTAAATTTATTCTTTACACAAGTGTATAATTACGATCTCTTAACACAACCTAAAACATGAAGTTCATGATAAAGCTAAACTGGGTATTTGCCGCTTTTATTTTACTGGCAGCCTGCGGACAGGCTAGCGAAAACGAATCCTCTTCCAAAGGAAATGATTCTTCTAAATTTAAGACTTTAATTATTGATGGACAGAATAACCATTATATATGGCCCAAAACTACAATGATGATGCAGGATTATCTTGAGCAAAGTGGGTTGTTTGAAGTAGATATCCATCGTATGGACTCCGTATGGTTAGGCATTAAATACAATCAGTCTCGGCCAGAACCTTATACATATTTTATAGAAACTTACCCTCTGGATTCTAGTACTTACGGACTGTCTCATGAGCCTATAAAAACATCCCAGTTTTCTATAGATTTTAGTCAGTATGACCTCATTGTTTCTAATATGGGGGCGGAGTCTGCCGAGTGGCCAGAAGAAACCAAAAAAAACTTTGAGAGCTATATGAAAAATGGTGGCGGTCTGGTAGTGGTTCATGCTGCAAACAATGCCTGGGGAGATTGGGAAGAGTACAATAAAATGATTGGTCTGGGTGCCTGGGGTGGGCGAGATAGTGCCACAGGTCCTTATGTCTACTATACAGAAGAGGGAGCGTTAGAAAAAGACTCTTCTGCCGGAGTGTGTGGGTCTCATGGTAAAGAGTATGATTTTGTGCTTACTACTCGTGCACCTGAGCACCCTATCATGGAAGGCCTGCCGAGCGAATGGCTACATGCTCAGGACGAACTATATGAACGTATGCGTGGTCCTTTTGAAAATGCTACCATATTGGCTACCGCTTATTCTGATGTAGAAAGAAATGCTCCGCCCTGGAATCCTTCTTTAAAGGGTATGGGGCAGCATGTGCCTCTCTTGATGGCAATTAATTATGGGCAGGGCCGGGTCTTCCATACCGCGCTTGGGCACTTCGACTATTCTATGGAGTGCGTGGGTTTTATTACTACCCTGCTGCGAGGTGCAGAGTGGGCGGCTAGTGGCAAAGTAAGTCAGGCAGTTCCTGAAGACTTTCCGTCCGCAGAGCAAACAGCATCCCGAAGTTGGAAGGGTCAAAAAAGCGCTGCGCTAAAATAATTTAAGCGAAACTTTGTTAGTTTTTTAGAAATAGGTTTGGCTCACATCATGGATAGTGAGCCAATTCTGCTTTAAGTATAGGTTAAGTGGTTTTAATCCTATAATTAGCTCTCCTATTACTAGTGCAGTAAGCAGATATGTCTCCTGAATAAGCTGTACTCGAGAAGGTGTTTGCTGTCTTAACTTTAAAACTTTTGACTTAAAACTGTGTGAGGGTGAAATTTGTCTTCAAACAATAAACTTTTATTCTCAATACTGTCTTATGCATATTTTGTAAGCTGTTTTGTTAATGCCTTTTGAGTCCGCATATTGCAGGCATTACTAAATTTGGGTACGATTTGAGTTCAGGCTAAGAAATTATGAGTCATACTTTTTCGCTTCTTCTCTGGTTAAATAGGTCAAAGGCTGATAAAGCTGGTGAGGCTCCTGTCTACGCGCGCATTACAGTCAATGGAGAAAGAGCGGAAATATCCACCGGACAAAAGCTTGCTCCTGAACGTTGGAATGCGCAGGCCGGACGAGCAAGAGGGCAAAGAGACGATGCAGTGCTTGTAAATACCGAACTGGATAAGCTCAGGCACAAAATAAGTCAGATTTATCAGGGGCTGCGCGAAAAAGATGCTTTTATCTCAGCCAGCCAGATCAAAGAAATTTACCTGGGAGGTGGAGCAAAATCATATACTTTGCTGGAGGTTTTTCAGCACCATAACCAGCAAATGAAAGCTCAGGTAGGTACTGACTATGCCGAAGCTACCTATCAGCGCTACGAAACCTGTTATAGGTTGACTAAGGAGTACATTCAACATCAATATAAACGTAGCGATATTAGCTTAGCTGAGCTGAAGCATGGTTTTATTACAGGTTTTGAGTTTTACCTAAAGACAGTCAGGAGTAACAATCATAACACTACCATTAAGTATCTGCGTAACTTCAAAAAGATTGTGCATTTAGCCCTGGCTAATGGCTGGCTGGAAAAAAATCCTTTCTTAGCCTACAAGACTAAAATTCGTGAAGTAAAACGAGAAGTGCTAAGTCTGCAGGAGTTGGAGCAGCTAGAGCGAGTAGTGCTGCCTGGAGCGCGCCTAAAAATGGTGCGAGATGTATTTGTCTTTTGCTGCTATACCGGCCTGGCTTATGCGGATGTGGCCGCACTAGCGCCCGCAAATATTTCGGTAGGCATAGATGGTGGTGCCTGGTTGTTTGTAGACAGAAAAAAGACAGGAGTCTCTTCTAAAGTGCCTCTGCTACCCAAAGCTGAAGCTATTTTAGAAGAATATGATAAGCACCCAGAAGTAAAGGAGGGTAAACTGCTGCCTATGCTCTCTAACCAGAAGATGAACAGCTACCTGAAAGATGTAGCGAAAGTTAGTGGACTTAGCAAGCGTCTGACCTTTCATGTTGCACGACATACCTTTGCTACGACAGTTACTTTAACCAATGGAGTGCCTATAGAATCAGTGAGTGCCATGCTGGGGCATAAAAACCTGAAGACCACGCAAATTTATGCCAAAGTAATAGAGCAGAAAATTAGCGAAGACATGCAAAAGTTGAGGTCTAAGCTTTTGCCTCAAGACGCGCAGCAGCAGTTGGGTAGTCATGGCGCATAGCTTACAAATCATTACACACCCTTCTTTAATATTAAGCTAAGCTATATCACCTCTTTGGGGGGGGCTTTCAAAAAATACAGCACTGAACTGAAAATGCCTTAAAATTACGGTTACTTATTCGGTTACCATATGAAATTTAATGTGAAAATATTACTGTAATTCAGTGATTTATAATTATAGTTCAGGAGTCTAAAGCTCCAAAACTTTTAAGATGAGAGTAAAGTCGTGAATTAATAATAATGCTAATTATGCGACTTTAACCTTGCTGTTCAGTATTCGCAATGGAACTTAGTTTAAGATCAGATGAAGGAATCATTGAAATCATCCAAAATGGAGTAGTAATAATCCTTAAAATACTGCATTTTAGCTGCCCTTATGATGAGTTCAACGTCAAAATCTTCCGTTAAGAAAACAGGGCTTACAAGAAAGCTGGGTTTGCTGGGGCTTACCGCAACTGGCATCTGCTCTATGTTAGGGGCTTCTATCAATGTAGTCCCCTTTATGATTCAGCGTAACGTACCGGGCATAGGGCCTTATGTGTTGCCCGCCTTTCTGTTTGCGGGAGTACCGGCTATACTGGCAGCATTTGCTTATAGCATTTTGGCATCGGCTATGCCAAGAGCGGGAGGAAGTTACATATATGCCAGCCGTGGGCTTAATCCTTATCTGGGTTTTGTGGCTAGCTTTTCGCAGTGGTTTGGCCTATCTATTATTATTGGGGTAGTTTCCTATGTCATTGTGCCTTTTATACGTGATGTGGTAATGAACCTCGGGTGGGTAGATGCGGCATTACTATTAGAACAGGGAGGGGTAAGAGTAGGTTTATCATTGGCTTTACTCTGGCTATTTGTAAGTATTAACATTAGAGGGACGCAGTCGTACGAACGTACACTGGTGCCTCTTATGTTTTTGATGTTTGGGCTGGGAGCCATCGTAATCTTTGCGGGTTTTTCTTATAATCAGCAAGATTTTGCGAAAGCGCTATTCACTCAGGAAGGACGAACAGTAGACATCAATCTACCATCCGTCTTTAGCTGGAGCAACTTTCTGGCAGCGGCAGCTTTGCTTTTTTCTAGCTTTATTGGCTTTGATTCTATCGCACAAGCAGGAGGAGAAGCTAAAAAACCAGGTCGCAACCTCCCTCTCGCTATTGCGCTAACCATTACAATTGTCGGAGGATTTTATCTTTTCTTTACCGCAGCGGTTTACCACACAGTGCCTTGGTCTTTTGTGGCGGAGGAGGCTATGCAAAAAGATATCACTGCGCCAGGTATGCTTAGCTATGTACTACCGGCTAGCCTGGCAGTGGCTATAGTAGCGGGTGCAACAATTGCTCTGGTAAATGATCTTCCGGCTATGTTGCTATCCGTTTCACGCCTTATGTTTGCCTGGGCAGAAGATGGTATTTTTTCAAGGCGAGTAGCTCAGGTTCATACAAAGTACCATACGCCGCATATCGCCCTAATACTGAGCGGAATGATGGCCAGCATCGGGATATTGGGCAGTCATTTCGCGGGTGATTTGTTTTTAGGTATAGACATTATGGTTACTTCCATGATGGTAAACTTTCTGCTAATGTGCATTACTCTTTTGTGCTTGCCAAAAGTAAATCCGGAGCTAGCCGGGCAGGTACAGGTGCTTAAAAATGTTTACCTTCAAAAAATATTAGGCTGGACTGGCACTTTCATGCTCAGCGGATTTTTGTTTATCCACACCTGGAAAGATCTTAACAATGAGGTAGAAGCATGGTATTTTCACTCCACTCCTATTTGGCTTATAGTAATGAGCCTGGCCTCAATCATATTCTTTATAAAATTGGCTGCGCTTAAAAAGCAGAATGTAGATACAAAAAAACTGTTTAATACTCTTCCCCCCGAATAAACCATGGAATATTGCGAACTGGCACCCGGACTCAGGATTTCTCGTGTACTCACCGGGCTATGGCAAATTGCCGATATGGAAAAGGATGGTACTACCCTGGACCCTCAGCAAACCGCTCAAGCTATGGAGCCTTATGTGGCGGCTGGCTTTACTACTTTTGACATGGCTGATCATTATGGCTCAGCGGAAATTATTAGTGGTACTTTCAGGAACAGCAATCCATTAGGAGGTCAGGTTCAGCTTCTAACCAAATGGGTGCCCCAACCCGGGCTTACTAAACGGGAGCAGGTAAAAGAGGCTGTAAAAAAGGCTTTACAACGTATGCAGGTAGAGCAGATAGATCTAATGCAGTTTCATGCCTGGAACTATGCTGACCCTAACTGGCTGGACTGTCTGTTTTGGTTGCAGGAGCTTAAAGAAGAAGGTTGTATAGGTCAGCTGGGGCTTACTAATTTTGACGCAGCCCACCTACGTATTGCGGTCAGTAGTGGTATTAGTGTAGTGTCTAATCAGGTATGTTACTCGCTGATAGATCGCAGGGCTGCTGGAGCTATGCGGCAGGTATGTGACGCCTACGGAGTTAAACTCCTAGCTTTTGGAACGGTAGCTGGAGGGTTTATTTCTGAAAAGTGGCTAGGTAAACCAGAGCCGGCTATGGAAACACTTAGTACCTGGTCACAAATGAAGTATAAGCGCTTTATTGATGCTGCCGGAGGTTGGGATAAATTTCAGAATTTGCTACAGGCTGTACATAAGCTGGCACAAAAGCATCAGGTGTCTATGGCCAATATTAGTAGCCGCTATATGCTGGATCAGCCTTCGGTAGGAGGTGTTATTCTGGGTGCGCGTCTGGGGCAGAGTGAACATATAACTGAAAACCAGCGCATTTTTGATATACAACTATCGGCGGATGATCATAAATTGATACAGAATGCACAGGCTGAACTGGATGAAGTGCCGGGCGGTTGCGGCGATGAATATCGTAAGCCTCCATTTCTGACAGCTTCTGGCGACCTGAGCGATCACTTGCAAAACATTCCTGCTCCTTTTGAGGCGGTAGAAGCACATGCCGGAAGAAAAAAAGTGTTTAGCGGTACCAGCTGGGAAGATATGGCAGGCTATTGCCGGGCAGTACGAAGTGGAGACCGTATTTTAGTCTCCGGCACCACAGCTACACATGGCCAGAGGATGATCGGGGGTAATGATGCTGCAGCGCAGACCCACTTTGTAATAGATAAAATTCAGGGAGCTCTGGAGTCTTTGGGCGCCAGCTTAGAGGATGTGGATAGAACCCGAATTTTTGTGAACAATATCAAAGACTGGGAGGCTGTTGCCAGAGCCCATGGAGATCGTTTTCGTGATATACAGCCAGCCAATACATTGGTAGAGGCAAAACTGGTAGGTGAAGGCTATCTGGTAGAAATAGAAGCAGAGGCAAGAGTAAGTGTGTAGGGCATAAAAATACAAAAAAGAGGCTCGTATACCAACGAGCCTCACGCTCAAATAAAGGGGCTAGTCTTTCTCTACTACCTTACCATCGGCATACTTGGCAAACCTGCCTTTTTCGCGGGCGTGCACATTTTCGTGAGAAGGCCAGGGCCAGCCGCCAAACTGTGTTCGCTGAAATTCCTGCATTACCTGCTGTACCTCAGCATTATTGTTAGTTACAAAAGGTCCGTACTGTACTACCGGCTCATTTATGGGCTTACCCTGTAGCATTAATAGATGTCCTTCTTCACTGCCATTTTCCAATTTGACAGACTGCTCGGCGTCTAACTGAATAGCATGGTAGTTAGCTACAATCTGTCCATCTACCTTTATGGTATTCCCTTTAAAGAAATACAAAGTTCGGTTTACCTTTCCTTGTGCCGCTGGCAGCGTACACTCAGCATTAGCTTCCATTTTTATAGTCCAGATGGCTACCTCATTTGCAGGATCGGCGGCCCATGAATCGGGAGCGGGTGGAGGGGCCTGTTTCCCTTCTAAAGTGCCTGCAATTACAGATACTGAAGTCGCTTTGCCAGAATCGTCCTGATGCTGGTAGAGAGGAATACTGTCGTTCCAGAGCATCGCAAAATGTGGCTCAGCTTTTTTCTTAGCTCGTGGAAGGTTTAGCCAGATCTGAAATAGCTCAAGAGGGTTATCTCCATTTTCATTAATTAAGGGGAACATCTCAGCGTGTTGTACGCCCTTACCGGCTGTCATCCATTGCACGTCGCCATTGCCAAAGCGCCCAGCGGCACCAAGCGAGTCGGAGTGGTCAATAAGGCCACGGCGGGCTATGGTTACCGTTTCAAAACCCACGTGTGGATGTGCAGGGAAGCCAGGTACCTTAGAACCATGGTACATGCGCCAGCCATCTTTTACTGTAAAATCCTGCCCTATGTTTCTGCCCGACAGTGGTGCTGCCGGCCCCATATCTTTGTTTCCTTTAGGGTAAAAATCTTCGTGGTGTACACAAAATAAAAATGGGTCGCTAGTCTCCCAGGGGAAGCCCAGCGCTTTAGTATCTATTACGGCTGATCTGTTCATATGTATAGATGGTTTAATGTGATAACTTAAAAATTTAATATTTGATTAGGTTGTTTTGCTGCACGAAAGTATGGGTAAATTACGTTTTTACTTCTTTTTTACTAAGCCTTCCATATCTTGCGTATTATATCAACTCCTAACCTATGGTACGAATTTTACAAATTGCCTTTCTAAGCCTTCTCTTTAGTTTTCACTTACAAGCTCAACATTACAATCCTCATTACTTTAAAAACCTGAACATAAGAAATGTAGGCCCTGCTAATATGAGTGGACGTATTACAGCTATAGATGTTGCAACAAATAATGTTAAAACAATTTATTTGGGAGCAGCCTCAGGTGGCGTATGGAAATCTGAAAACGGAGGCACTGCCTGGACGAGTATCTTTGATGATCAGCCTACTGTTAATATTGGAGCCATAGCAATACAACCCGATAACTCTGAAGTGGTATGGGTAGGTACGGGTGAAGGTAATCCGCGAAACTCAATGAACCTGGGGCAGGGAATTTTTAAAAGTCTGGACGCAGGTAAAAGCTGGCAGTTTATGGGGCTGGAGAAAACCAAAACCATACACCGTATCATCGTTGACCCTACCGATGGCAACACCATTTATGTAGGGGCTATGGGCGACCCTTTTACACCAAATGAACACAGAGGGGTGTATAAAAGTACTGATGGTGGTAAAAGCTGGAAGAAAATTTTGTATACCAACGATCAGTCTGGGGTGGCAGATATGGTAATGGACCCGCATAATCCTAACAAAATTTTTGTGGCTATGTATGAGCATCGTCGCACACCCTACAGCTTTACCTCAGGGGGGCCAGGCTCTGGCCTGTTTCTCAGTCTTGATGGTGGAGAAAACTGGCAGAAACTAGACGAAAGTAATGGGCTACCCTCAGGCGAATTAGGGCGGATAGGAATAGCTATTGCCAGAAGCAATACAAATAGAATATATGCCAAGGTAGAGGCAAAAAAGAACGCCCTCTATCGCAGCAATGATGGCGGTCAGCAGTGGGAAATGATCAACGATAATCCACGCTTTACCAATAATCGCCCCTTTTATTTTCAGGATCTGGCAGTAGATCCGTATGACGAAGATAGGCTGTACAATATCTATCAGCCTTTGAGTGTGAGCTACGATGGCGGACTAAGCTTTGATCCTACTCCTATGATACCCGCAGATGAGACCAAGGGTATACATGCTGATTTTCATGCTTTTTGGGTAGACCCGGATGACCCTTCTTTTTTTATTATTGGTGGGGATGGAGGTATAGGCATTACCCACGATAAAGGGAAGAGTTGGTACTTTCCTGAAACTATCCCGGTAGCACAATTTTACCAGATTAATGTAGATAATGATATGCCCTACAATGTGTATGGAGGCATGCAGGATAATGGCAACTGGTCAGGGCCAGCTTATGTATGGAAGAGAGGAGGTATACGAACCCTGTACTGGCAATATCTGGTTGGGGGCGATGGATTCTATATTTCGCCTGACTCTGCCAACTCCCGCTTTGGCTATGGTACTGCACAAAACGGAGATCTGTTTCGTTACGACAAACTGACCGGCTATTATCAAAGCATAAAACCACAACATCCAGAGCTTAAAACCCGCTTGCGGTTTAACTGGAATGCGGGTTTTGCCCGAGATCCGTGGAACCAGAATGCTGCCTATTATGGCAGCCAGTTTGTACACAAAACAACCGACAAAGGGGCCAACTGGAAAATAATCTCACCTGACCTTAGTAATAACAATCCTGAGCAACAAAAACAGGATTATGGCGGACTGACAATAGACGCTTCTGGAGCGGAGTTTTATAATTCTATACTGACTATAGCTCCCAGCCCGCTAGATAGTAATGTGATTTGGGTAGGCACAGACGACGGAAACATACAACTCACCAGAGATGGGGGGCAAAACTGGCAGAGCCTGAGCGCAAACGTAAAAGGAATGCCCGAAGAGGCTTGGGTCGCACGAATTAAGGCATCTACCTATGATGCGGCTACGGCCTGGATGGTGGTGAATCAATACCGTAAAGGTGACTATGCCCCCTACCTCTTCCGTACACAAAACTATGGTAAAAGCTGGGAGCGTATGGTAGATGAAAACGATGTTAAAGGCTATGCCTTAGCCGTAATTCAGGATCCTGTAGAGCCCAATTTGGTATTTCTAGGTACAGAAAACGGTCTTTGGATAAGCATGGATGAAGGAGAGTCGTGGCAACAATTTACCAATGGTTTCCCTTCTGTCTCTACTATGGACCTGGCCATTCAGCAAAGAGAGTCAGCGCTAATAGTTGGTACATTTGGCAGAGCCATATGGGTGCTTGATGATCTGCTAAGCCTGAGAGAGGCGGCTTCCGGTCGGCTAAACAGTAAGAAGTTTTCTGCTTTGCCCATCAATGATGCAGTGCAGGTAAAAGGCTTGTTTATTGCTCCTCCAGGAAATATCTGGACAGGATTTCACACTACCTTTGAAGGCGAGAATCGCCCTTTTCAGCAAACGCTTATCCCTTTTTACATCAACGAGAAGCAAATTGATGCGGATGATGTAGTATTCGCCGAAGTCTTGAATGCGAAAGGAGAAAGGATTCAGAAGTTACATACTGATAAGCTAGAACCCGGCCTTAATTATTTGCGCTGGAAGCTTGACGAAGAGGCCGCTGTATTGCCCGGAGCCTATGTCTCTGAAGAGAGCCGAGGTATACCAGTATTGCCGGGTTCTTATCGTATAGTGCTGCAATATGGCGAGCAAAAAGATACTACTGAAGTTGAAGTAATACCTGACCCCAGGTTTGATTACCAGGCTGAGGTAGATGCTGCCCATTATCAAATTTTAAAAAGACTAAACCAAAGTACGATTCAGCTTAGTACTGCATTGCAAAAATTAGCACAGAGCGAGACAACCGTAGAACGAATAAGAGGGCAACTCCTGGAAATAGGGTACGCAGAAAATCATCAACTACTACAACAGTCTGAAAAAGTAAAGCAAAACCTGATAACCTTAAATGAGCAAGCCAAAGGTAAGCGGCCCAATAAACAGTTAGGCGCCTGGCAGTCGTTTGAAACTACGGCATACTCCAGCGTGTCAGATGCACAATACGCGTTAAAAGGGAGGTTGCATAAGCCCTCTTTGCAGGATCAAGCTCTGGTCGCTCAAGCTGAAAAGCTGGTACAAAGCTTACAGCAACAGGTAGATCAGTTCTACGCCCAGGAGTGGAAGGCCTTTCGCGAAGCCATAGAAAATGCTCAAATTACTTGGTTTGAGCATAAACAGTAAAACCCTCATTTAACCCAATTCTCTACTATGAACATACTACGTATACTTATACTGTTGCTACTTATACCCGGTGCGCTTCTTGCTAATGACGATCTTCAAAAATTTGGTGAAAGCTTTTTTGCCTGGCGAGCCAAAATGCAACCTGCCAGCGGGGATGATATCAATCGTGTGGAGCGACCAAAAGGTTGGGTGCCTGACTATTCTCCCGAAGCGCTACAGCAATACCATCAGGATTATAAAAGATTCAGAAATGAGTTGGATGGTATTTCGCAAAACGGCTGGAAGGCAGAAGACAGTGTAGACTTTTTACTTTTGCATTCTGCTGTAGAACGTATCAACTGGGAGCTAAATGTCTTGCGCCTACCCTACCGCAACCCAGATTTTTATGTGCACCAGAGCTTGGGCGTGCTATTTGAACTGCTGGTAGTTCATACACCTATGACAGATCAGCGGATAGAAGAGATTATCCTGAGGATAGGGTCCATACCTGCTACCTTAAACCATGCTAAAGTTAACCTAAAAGAGCCTTTTGCCGGAGGAGCTGTGATAGCCCTGAATAATCTGGAAGGTATAGACCATAAGCTGGAAGCCATGCAGGTTGCTTTAGAAAGTGAAGCTCATAAGCGTTACCATAAAAAACTCAGAAAAGCTACTGAAGAAGCTGTAGAGGCGCTGTTAAGCTACAAAAAGTGGCTTGAAGAAAATATGCCTCAAATGACTAAAAGCTTTGAGGTTGGCAGAGAGAATTATAATTATTTTCTAAAAAACATAGCCTTACTGCCTTACACCCCCGAAGAGTTACTTACGATGGGAGAGATGGAATGGAGTCGTTCTGTGGCATTTGATGTGTATGAGCAAATGCGCAACATAGACGAACCACAGCCAGAGCTTTTTAAAGATATGGCTGAGCAAATTGCAACCGAAGCACGTCAGGAGCAGGAAGTACGAGACTTTATGGAGAAGATGAATATTATGTCTGTACCAGACGATGTAAATCATTACCTGAATAAAGAACTGACGCCTTACCTGCAACCCCTGGCACATATGGGCGTCACAGATGATCTAACTTCCGAATCAAGGCTTCACCTAGATGGTGTTAGCTACATCAGAGAGCCATCCTGGGATCTGCCTTATTTTTATCGTGCTATTGCTCAGGATCCTCGGCCAATTATTATTCATGAGGGAGTACCAGGCCATTATTTTCAGTTGGTGCGCTCCTGGAAAAACCCAGACCCTATTCGCCGACGCTTTTTTGACTCAGGCCCAATTGAAGGTATTGGTTTTTATGTGGAAGAAATGCTACTGCAATTCGGATTGCTGAATGATCGTCCGCGTACGCGAGAGATTATGTACAGCTTTATGCGTTTGCGGGCATTAAGGGTAGATATAGATGTAAACCTGGCAGTAGGTAATTATAACATTGCGCAGGCAGCTCATTATCTGGAAACTATTGTACCTATGGATAAAGAGACTGCTGTAGAAGAGGCCGGTTTTTTCAGCCTAACACCCGGGCAGGCTATCTCTTACCAGATTGGGAAAATTCAGATTATGAAATTTTTAGCAGATGCTAAAATCCAGCAGGGAGGCGAGTTTAATTTAAGGCGTTTTCATGACTACCTTATGGTAAACGGAAATGTACCTATTGCCTTGCAGCGTTACGAATATTTGGGCAAAACGGACGAATTATCTTTGCTCTGGCCCTAAGTGCAGGAAACCCAGAATACACTTGAGCAGCTGATAAGGCTGCTTTTTTTGTTTGTGCTGTCTACTAAAGTTAACACAGATCTTTTTCAGGAAAATATTTTAAATGTAATAATCTTTCTAAATGAGTGACTGGTTGGTCATGTTTGTATCTATAAAATAACTATATTTGTGACCAGTCAGTCATATATTTGAAATTAATGCCTAAGCCAACATTTAACAATCTTAAAGCCGATAAAAAAGAGAAACTCACTAAAGCTTTTCTCCGAGAGTTTAGCATCAAAACTTATGATGAGGCTTCACTCTCTTCAGTCGTAAAATTACTAGGGATAGCCAAAGGTAGCATCTACCAATACTTTGAAGATAAGTTAGATCTTTTTATGTATCTGGTCGCGGAATGTAGCGCAGTAAAACAAAAATATATACTCCATCTAAAACGCGAAGATTTCCCCGACTTTTGGACTTACTATAGAGCTTTGTACCAGGAAGGTGTAAAGTTTGACCTGGAGAATCCCCTGCAAAGTCATTTTCTTCATAGTTTGGCTAAAAATATTCAGTCACCTTCTATTGCGGAACTAGGACAAAAGTTTCAAAAACAGACTATAGATGCCTTTACCCAGATGATCCAATACGAAATAGATCATGGGTATTTTCGTGCGGATCTACCTGCCGCTACTCTGGCTTTTTTTCTATACAAATCCAGCCTTGCACTTAACGAGCACATGCAGGTGTTTCACCATTTAAAGCCGGAAGAAAGTATACAAAAGCAGGAGCCGGTCTTTGCCGGACAAAAAGATCAGCTCCTGCTACAAACAGTTGATGAATATATAAGCCTGCTTCGTAATGCATTTGAAAAATAATACCATGATAGAAGTTAAAAATCTTTCATTTACGTATCCTGAAAGCCGTAGCCCGGTACTTAACAAACTTGGTTTTACAATAAGTCAGGGTGAAATATTCGGCTTTCTGGGTCCCTCTGGAGCAGGAAAAAGCACCACCCAAAAAATACTTTATAAAATTTTACATGGCTTTGAGGGCGAGGTGAACATAGAGGGCAAGCCTCTAAAAGAGTGGGGAGAAGAGTACCTGGAGCGAATAGGTGTAGGCTTTGAGTTGCCTAATCATTATCTGAAGTTAACCGCAAGAGAGAATTTACAACTCTTTGCCAGCTTTTATCCCAAAGAAAAACTACAGCCGCTTCCTCAACTTTTTGAAATGGTAGGTCTGGAAGACAGCATAGACAAAAAAGTAGAAGCCTACTCAAAAGGGATGAAGATGAGGCTCAATTTTATTCGTGCAATTATGCATAGCCCGGATATACTCTTTTTTGATGAGCCTACGGCCGGTTTAGATCCGGTAAACGCCCACAAGGTAAAGGCGCACATAATGGCACTGAAGCAGGCAGGGAAAACCATATTTATCACCACACACAATATGAATACTGCCGATGAGCTTTGCGATCGGGTCTCATTTATTGTAGATGGTAGACTACAGGTTACAGAGAAACCCTCGGTACTAAAGCATAAGTATGGAAAAGATGTGGTTAGGGTAGAGCGGAAAGATGGGCAGCATAAAGAGTTTCCTTTAGAGGAACTGGGGCACAACGAGGGCTTCCGAAAATTTATTGAGGAAGATGAACTGCTCAGGATAAATACCCTGGAAGCTACTCTGGAAGAAGTGTTTATTCAGGTTACCGGTAAAGCTTTAAAAGCATGAAATCATTAATAGTACAACTCAGGTGGCAATTCTTGCTACTTAATAGAAATAACATTATAACAATTAGCATAGCGGTAACAATAGTTTATGCCCTGGCCTTTTTTGCGCTACAAGATCTGGATAATCTGGACAAAGTACTTACCTTATTGATACTGAATGACCCTGCTATCATCGGTATGTTTTTTATTGGTCTGTCTGTAATAATGGAAAGAAATCAGCAGGTGCTCTCTGCACTCTTTGTTACGCCTGTTAATCATCATCTGTATTTGATGTCTCGTATTTTTTCGCTCACGCTCGTTGGCTGGATATGTGCTCTGGGTATGGCACTGGCAGCAGTAGGCCCAACTTTTAATTTCTTGCATTTTTCGGCTGGTACAATCGGTGTATGTGTGCTTTCATGTCTGGCAGGGCTTTACCTGGTTTGCTATACCAGTGAGTTTATGCACTTTACACTACGCTCTATTCCTCTGCTTATGGTCTTTATCAACCTGCCTTTGCTTAATTATTTTGAAGTGACAGATATTTGGGCTTTTAACCTTATGCCCTCATATGGCAGCCTAAAGCTGATCGCCAGTGCCTACGGTAACAGCCCCGACACCACACTTCTCCTCTACAGTTATGCCGCCCAAATCTTCTGGATAGCACTATTATACTGGTGGGTCTATCGTACGTTTATGTCAAAAATTGTAAATGCCTAGTACCATGAAGCAGCTCATAAAAGTATCTGCCAGCGATTTTAAACTTATTTTTAGAGATCCTTCTTTAAGGGTATTCCTCTTTCTACCAGCACTGATTTATCTGCTTGTCAACTTATTTCTACCCTGGCTGGTGGATCGGTACGAGGGTGTAGTAGAGTACGTGCCTTATGTATTAATAGTGGCTACCATAGAAAACACACAGATGTTTGGCTTTATCTATAGTATGGTGCTCATAGATGAAAAAGAGTCTGAGGTGTCTAAAGTATATGGTGTGCTTCCAGTTTCTAAGCCAGCATTTGCGCTGTCTCGTTTACTTATTCCCTGTCTGCTTACCATACTGTTAACCTGGCTACTTTTAATTATACAACCTTTCTATACTTTACCTCTGATGCCTGCATTGCTATTTTCTGTATTGGCCGGGCTTATTGTGCCGGTGTATGCATTGGGCATATCTATATTTTCTAAAAACAAGATGGAGGGTATGGTATGGATAAAGGTATTTAATATCGCAGTTGTAATTCCGGTGATAGCATTTTTTCTACCACAACCTCTCAATCTGTTATTTACTGTTTTTCCTACGCACTGGGCGTTTCAGGGGCTCAGTCATTTAATTGAGGAGAGCACGTATGCCTGGCAAATGCTTATTGGTTTTGCTTACTTTATTATACTTCTGATGCTAAGTGTGCGGCGATTTACAAAGGTGCACTACAGCTAATTAGCCAGGAATAGTCTGAGCTTATACACAGCTCAGACTAAAGTGTTTACTTCTCATCATCAAAGACGATAGCAATTTTACCAATCGCTTTGCCAGATTCCAGTATGCGGTGAGCCTCTCTGAAGTTATCTACTGTAAATCCCTTTAAAGTAATGTTAAGTGTAGGTTTAATGAGCTCCTGCTCCAGTAGATCGGCCACTGAATTAAGAATATAATGCTGCTCTATCATATCATCTGTTTGGTACATAGCGCGCGTAAACATCAGCTCCCAGCAAAAGGCTACACTTTTTGAGCGGATAGCACTTAAGTTTAACTCTCCCTTATTTTCTACAATAGAGCAAATACGCCCCTGCGGTTTAATAAGTTCAGCCATGGCATCCCAGTGTCCATCAGTATCAGCAAAATTAAGGATGTAGTCTATCTGTCGGTGGCCTGTTTTCTTTACACTTTCGGCCAGGTTATGGTGGTTGGCCACTTCATCAGCTCCCATCTTCAGGCACCAGTCACGAGTTTCATCTCGAGAGGCCGTAGCAATAACATTGAGCTTGGTCATTTCTTTAAGAATTTGTATAGCAATAGAGCCTACCCCACCAGCACCCCCGATAATCAGTATATTTTGCCCTTCGCCCTTTTGTCGCTTAATAAGTAGCCGTTCAAAAATAGCCTCCCAGGCAGTGAGTGAAGTAAGCGGCATGGCCGCGGCTTCTGCCAGGCTCAAAGAGGCTGGGCGCTTACCCACAATACGCTCATCTATCAGCTGGTACTCAGCATTGCTCCCTGGGCGGGTAATGTCTCCGGCATAGTATACTTCTTCCCCTACCCCAAAAAGAGTAACCTCATCACCTACAGCTTCTATAACGCCTACCGCATCCCACCCTAATATTTTTGGACTATCCAGCTCCTTATCTTTAGCGCTGTTTTGTCGTACTTTATAGTCTACCGGGTTTACAGAAACCGCTTTTACCTTCACCAGCAGGTCATGCCCTTTAGGGCGGGGCTTTTCAGTTTCAAATACAATAAAACTATTGTCATCGCTAATGGGTAATGATTTTTTTATACCTATGGCTTTCATATGTGTTCGTTTAAAAAATTTACAGTTAAGCTTAAAATAAGCAGTAGATCACAAATACACATCTTTTTGCTTCACAACTTATTTGCATAAGTAGTCCAATACGAATTACGGCAAAGTTATTAACAAGGGATAACTACAGAATGATTAAAAATAAATAGCCTTATTCCTTTGCTGTTTTTGTGGCCTTAAGAATAGAAAAACTACTAGCTGTACCGGGCTTATCAGCAATACTTTCTTTCATCCATTCGCTTGCTTTGGCAAAAGGTCCTCTGGACTGATACTGCCGATGTTTGTTAAGTAGAAAGCTATAATAACCTGAAAGCTCTTCTGCCTGTGAGGAGGGTAGCCTGTGAGAACTGCTAATACTATTTAGAGAAGTAAATGACTGCTTTCTGTGGCTAAACCAAATATCTCTGGCTACCAGAGTAGAGTCGTAGTGTGCGAGCAATATAGGGTTAAGCATATTGTGGATAGGGATTAACAACTTTTGAGTACTATCAGGTGACTCAGTTTTGCCCACCCACATAAATATGGTATCGCTCTTAATCGTTTTATTACCTATAAGTTTTGCTGTGTCTGTAAGCAGCACTCTCTTTTTCTGGTAAGCCTGAAAATGCTCTCCGCTGTACTGATAGGGAAAAAGCTGTGCCAGTAAAGGGTGAGGAATAGCTATTGCGGTAGTATCACTTTCGCTTACAAGAGTAGAGATGAATGCAAGTGAGCTCTGATCTCTTTCCAGCGTATCCCGGCGATTATTTTTTGAGTGTACATACCAATGGCAATTGTTTATTATGTAGGCCAAGGCATCATTATAGTCCATTTGCAGGGCAATGATGTCTTTTTGCCAGCAGCTGAACGCTATAGAGTCTAGAGGGGATAGATGTAGAACCTGCTCTGCATTAGGTCTGCATTGCTGTAATTCTTTTAGCTCTTCGGGAGAAAGAGTTTTGTCGCGGGCTATTCTAAATGCCAGGGCGCTATATTTATGAAAAAACTGCGTTTGGTCCTCAAAAGGAAGCTGCGATAAACGACTGAGAGAGGTCTCAATGAGTGCTTTTTTCTGCCTTGCGAGTTGTTTATTGTTACTTTGGAAAGTAAGGCTGGTGTTCAGGGAATCTATAATGCTAAGTTCTCGCTTTATGAGTGAGTCCAATAGTAGCGCCTCATAGTAGTCTACAAATTCATCTTGTTCAATTTGGTTGGCCAGCTGCAACATACGGTCGTGGTGGAAGTAGATTTTTTTTATCTCCTGACCAGTGAGTAAAGAAAAGAAGCTTTTGAGTATGCTTTCTCCCTGTTGCTGTGCACTGGCCAGTATGCCTGCTTTTTGTGCATATAGGGTAAGCTTCTGCACGCAGTACGATTTGACCTGCCGGGTATGGGTGAAATTTACCTGCCGATTATAATCTACTATCTCAAAGCCGGGTATTCCTTTTTCTGGAATAAACCAGGGGTTAATGTCTGCATTAAGTATCTGAGGTTCCAGCCCAAAAAAATGTAGTTCTGAGGATTCCTCATGAAAGTAAAAAGATTCATCATCCAACTGAGAGAAGTCAAAACCAGCCTTTACCCAGCCACGACCTACCATGGCAAGCTTTGCCCTTTGGTCTGCCTTGCTTGCCTGAGCTAAATTGTCGTCGTTTAAAAAACTGATGAAGCTGGAAGGGTACACAAAACCTTCATCTAGGTAGGCCAACAATACTTCCGGGGCCTGCTGCCCAAACTGCTTATATGTTTGCGTAATCTGATTGTACAGATGGTAAAGCACCTCTTCCTGATGTTTTTCCTGTGGGTTCCAGCTTTTTTTCCTGGCCTTGCTGTGCTCCTCTCTCCAGATAAACTCTATAGTTTCCGCGTAAAGCGTATTATTAATTAGATCAGGAGCATGGTGCTTCATTTTATCCAGTATATTTCTACGGTTGACCGGCCGGATAAAAATTTTTCTCCAATTAGATAGCTCCTTCACATTTGCTTTGTATTCCTGGTATGCCTCATCCCTTTCTTCTCTAGGTAATTGCTGAAACTGAAAGAGTTCATACAGGCTATGTTTCAGGTCTATAAAATAAGCTGTAGCCTCATCTTCAACCGCATCTTCTTGTAGTACTTGCAGACGCGATTCATCCAGCGACGCAATAACTTCACCATAATATTCAGCCGTCACTAGCTGCCCTATCTTCTTTACTTCAGTAAGCATATTACTACTGGCTCCTAACTGTAGGCCTCCACCAAACATGCGAAAAGGGTTCCAAAGAAATACAAGGGCTACCAGTGCTATCACCAGAATAATATCAATGATAAATTTCCAGTTTTTTAGAAGTAGGCTAATCATTACTATCCGGATTTTCAATTTCTGTAGGCAGCAGACGAACCTCTTCAACAACCAGTTCATTGCTTGCAAATGTGATATAAATTTCCTCATAACCCAGCGATTGTAGCAGATGAGCCAGTAAGTCGCGAGTATGTTGTTGTGTAGCTTCGACTATACCCATATACTTGAGGTTGCTGCGTATGTCGAGTTCAGCCTGTCTGAAAAACTCCTCCTGATCTTCAATATTAATTTTACTAAGCAAAGCCCGGGTATCGGAAATTAGAGAGTCTTCTATAAATGAACTGGGAGGATAAGAGAAGTTAACCACTTTAACAGGAGGTAGGGATAGCGAAATTTTTCTACCCTCTATCCGTATATCTTCCTCCCCTATCTGACTAAGGTCTATGCCTGCTTTAATCTTAGCTTGTGAGTATGCCAGAAAACGAGCTTCGCTCAGCTTGATAAACCAGGAGAGCTTACGGGTTTTGGTGCCATGTACAATTTTATCTATCGTAAATTCTGTACTCGCCAGATCGCTGGCCTGCTGTATCTTACCCACCACCAGCCCTCGCTTCTCCTGCTCGCAGGCGACAGTAACTATAAAGCTAATACATAGCAGCATATGCGTAGTGTAGCGGTTCATCAGGCTCTATATTTATGATGGATCTCCTTAACAATATGGAAGAGGCAGCGAGCGATTCTGGCCTGCCCATGCTCACTCAAAAGGAAACGAGCCTCGTGCAGATTGTCATAAAACAGATTTTCTACCAGAAAGGCGGGGCAGCGTGTTTTACGCAGCACATAAAAGCTTTGACTTTGGGCTTTTTTCTCTTTGTCTTCATCTCCATCGCTCATGTCCTGCCGAAACTTAAAGTCAGGGAACTCCTGCTTGTACCATTTGGCGGCTATACTCGCCAGAAGGTCGCTCTTAGTTTCTCCTACACTAGTCCATACCTCAAAACCTCGGGCATTGTGCCCCTCCCCTTCAGTTTCAGCGCTGGCAGCATTGCTATGAATAGACAGAAAGTAATGGTTAGCATCTTTGGTGTATAAAGCATTAGCGTCGTCTACTCTTTTGCGCAGGCTGACATCTTCAAACGTATCTACCGTAAGGTTGTGGTAGGGAATTTTAGCTTCATCCAGCAGCCCCATTAGTAGCTTGCCTATTTTTCGGTTTACCTCTCCTTCATAAATTGTAGTGCCATCAGAAAAGTGGTACTGCTTACCTTTAGTAGTATAAACATCGTCTTTAAATCCGCCATGTCCGGCATCAATAATTGGAATAAAGCCTATAGAAGCGGTTTTTTTGTCTTTGCTACCGTATTGCAGGCTAAATTTTTCATAAGCCGCCTTCAGTCGGGTGTCGTACTTATTCGTTTTATAACCTCGCCCATTGTATCCATAAGCAAAAGAGGCCCAGTCGTAATCTCCCTGCCGGTCTTCGCTAATATAATCAATAAGGGCTTTGCCCTTCGTTTGTTTGGTTTTAATAAACTCCAGAAAGTCTAGGAAGTGATAGTATTCAGAAGCTTCCTGCTTTTGCTCAAAATCTTCAGCGTCTTTGTAGTAATAATTATTGCCAGAGCTCACTTTTTCGGGGCGTATACGACCCTTAATATTGTGTGCCAGATTTTCTCCTAATATCTGAAAAAGTCCCCAGGATGCAGAATATATGGCTGCATGGCCTATTTTCAAGCCCTTGGCTTCTGCCAGTCTTTCGTACTCCTTCGCTCCTTTTCTATAGTGTTGTGTAGTCCATTTTTTGTATAAAATGTTGGGGTGATCTTTGGCCAGCTCTTCTATCTCTTCTTCGGATTTTCCTGCCTGTTTAAGCCAGTACCAGAATTTATGCCCTTCAAAAAGAATTTTAGGGCGGCCATCGGCAAGGTGCCCCCTTCCGGTAGATTCTACCTCTATAATAGCTTTCACTACGGGCATGGAGAGGTGCAGCTGCTCTTCTTCTCTTAGTTTGATGAGAGCTTTTTCAATTTCTTCGTCGCTAAGAACTTTGGCAAAAAGGTTGTCTCTAATCTGTACAAAAGACGTTTGAGGAATGTCTGCCACTTCTTTTGTAGAAACCTCTGGTGCCATTACGGATAAAAGCTTACGCATCTGGCTGATAGAGGTAGGTTTTTTATCTCCTTCGGTAAGGGAGAACTCTCTTTCTTCCTGCTGAAGACTAAGGTCGTCCATTTCCAGATTAGAAAGAGGAAGTGAGGCCTCTTCATCAGAAGGTGTCAGGCCTTTGGTATCGCCGGAACTATCGCCCTGAGCTTTGCCAGGTTGTACCCAACGTTTTTGCAGGTAACGTAAAGATTTATCGCCAAAGTAGAAGGCAATCATCATGAGGAAGGCTGTCTCAAAAAACTCAAACTGCTGCCTTACCAGCGCAAGCTGGTTGGCAGAGTACTCACTACCAAAGCTTACAATAAGAAGAGATAGACCTCCAAACAGTAGTGTAAAGGCTATCATACCCCGTACGGTGCCAGGAGGTAAGCCAAATGTCTGGCTACGGTAGGGGTTTTTGTCGGGAGCTTGTAGCTCTTCAGGACTTACCGGGTAGCCCAGCTTTACCAGTTCTCGTGCTTCAAAAATCTTTTCCCAGTCTTTGTCTGTTAGGCCATAGTTAATATTGTAATTGTAAACGGCCCACATAAAGTACCTCAGAAATACTGCTATCCAGATAATGGAAATAACCAGCCCAACTGCCTGAAAAAGGTTTTCGTGTTCTATATACACAAAAAGGCCTCCTAATATGCCAAGAATAGTTAGCAGCAGTGTAAGCACATTGGTTCCGGTAAAGAAAAATTTGTGATAGGGATTTCCGCTCTCTCGCTGTCCTTTTACTTTGGTACTGTAATACTTATAAACGGAAGCGTATATCAGGCTAAGGCCGGAAACCGCTATTAATGCGAGAGCAAAGGATTTGTCGGGGCCGGCACTCACATTTACAATCACAAAAACCAGGGTAGTCAGGGCAATAGCTAAAATAAATGCGATGTGGACCCACATCAAAACTCTTGGAGAAGTTTTCATAGGTTTGGTAGTTTTGCTTGCTCAAACCAGTCTTCATCCATGATGCAGATCTGTACTTCTTCTCCTGAGTTGAGCAGGGCGCTTATGATTTTGTAAAATCTTTCGTAAGCAAACTTGGAGTGGGTAATCATTTTGGAGGCGCTACCACTATTTATACCGTCTGCTATCAACAGGCAGCCCTCCGTATGCTGATGGGTGTTACCGATATGAATATACACATTTTTAAATTTGGGAATGTCTTTTATCTCCAGATGATACTGAAACCAGGGGTGATTTTGTTGATATTTTTTGGTAAGAGGTGTAAGGTGAGGATAATAATTTACGGCATATGTGCCTGAGGGTATCCTTGTCTTTCCGGCTAATTTTTCTACTCTGTGGGTATCTTCCAGAGTATAAGCAAAGAATTTTTTTCTTAAAAAAAGCAGACCTAAGGTAGACTCACCGTCATCCTGGTAGCGAAGTACGCTAAGCGTATGAGAGGCTAACGGATAAAAGGCAGAAGACTGCTGTTGCATTTCCGCCTCTATCTGCTGTATTTTTTTCTGAAGCTGAAGGTTAGTTTCGTGCAGGGCACTTGCTTCTGCATAACTGCGCTTTTGCACGCTTTCTTTTTCTGATGCCAAAGTGCTCTCTTTCTGAAAGGTTTTGCTAAGCGCCCCAAATCCTTTTTCAAACAGGGTAACAATGTATCCAATGAAGCCTATAACCCAAAGCCAGACCTTATCCAGCAACTCAGGGTTAGTGAGAAAAAGGAGTATAGCAATTGCCAGAAATGCTACTAATAGTAGGGCTGCCAGGCGTGTCATGGCGGTTAGGTGGTTGTATAATCAAAATAGGCAAAAAAGCCCATATAAAGAACAGGCAGCACCTTTATTTACATAATGCTAGGGCACCAAGTATTGGTTGTTTTAAGTAAAAGTCAATTTGTCGTAACGAAGCAGTAAGCTGTAAAATTAAGTTATCTAATAGAGTTATAAGGATTTGAGTGGTTTCCAGACAAAAAAAGAGGAGCGCTAGGCTCCTACTTTATTCATACTTTTCTGCTTTTGTTTTTTCTTCGCTTTCTTCTTGAGTTTATTAAGCCAGATAATAATACCGGTAACAGGCAGGCTGGTACCAATAAGGCAGGCCAGGAAGTAAAGGATTTTAGAAAACGTACCAAAAATCTCCCCCGTGTGTATAGGTTTGATAGATGCCGCAATTTTTTCGTTCAGGGGTTTTTCAGCATAAAGTTCAGCTTTAAGTACCTCTCCGCTGTATTGGTCAAGCTCTATTTTGTCATAAGCATAGAGGGAGAAAAAACCTTTAGGCTTACTTTTTCTGATGGAAACGGCAGCATCAGCCGAATTAGGTATTGAGATGGTATAATCACCCTCATAATTTAGTACAGATTCGCTTTTCTGTATCAGTTCAGCAATACTAAGTGCAGAGGCATTCTCTACGACTGTAGATGTTACTTTATCGCCCCCACGCTGACCAAAAACTCGAGTGCCTAGTACCTGGCTAAGTCCATCACGGTACCAGCCGAACGACCAGCACAGACCCGTAATGGCCATAACAAATAGCAGAATGCTGGCATAAAAACCTAAGGTATTATGTAGATCGTGATTTACTCTCTTCCAGTTAGCAGAGGTCTTAATTAACAATCCCTGCCTGATGTATTTGAGCTTTTTAGGAAGCCATAAAATAAGCCCGCTAATAACAAGAAATACAAAAATGATGGTAGCAACTCCTACAATGATTCTGCCCGTGCTTTGTTCCATCAGTAACCAGCGATGTAGCCTGAACATGCTCATAAAAAAGCCGGTAGCTGGCCCATCGGTACTGCCTTGCACTTCAGCAGTGTAGGGGTTTACATAATATGTAGTACCTCTACGCTCTTTTGGGTTTTCTTTAATGCTAACTTTGTATGCGGCATCTTTAGCATGCGGTATAGTGACAGAAGAAACCAAGCCGCCGGGGTTTTGCTGTAGTTTTTCAACAATAGCTTCGGTACTCATGCGCTCTTGCCCTTCAACAAAAGCCACTTTTTCTTTCTCAGGCTCCAACATGCTCTCTACTTCTGCTCTAAAGGTATAAATGGTTCCACTCAGGCAGACTAAAAAGAGTATGAGACCGCTACCTACTCCCAACCATAAATGTATATCATTAAAAAGCTTGCGAATACTGTAAGATGATTTTGCCATTGTTGATCTGAATTTTATTTAGACCAAAAATAAATAGCAAAATAGTTTTATCAATGCTACGAAGTAGAAAAAAACATAAAAGTCAAAAATAAATACTTAAATGGGCGAGAAAGTCAGCCTGTTTTCTCTCCCATTAACTTATCTTAAAGATGCATTGATGATATCTAAAGCTGCTGAACCGGGACAAAGCTCTTCCTCACGAAGCTGATTAAGAGGCTTCTCAGTAGTCTCAAGAATATGATGCAGATCTTGGCTTTTAGGATCTATATACAATAAACCAGTCAGTATTTCACCTTTGCTCTTGGCTTGCTGTATGCAGTTAACTGCCGAATCTCTGTTGGTAGGGTCCCAGTATGGGCTGAGCTTTTGTAGTTGAATTACCGAACCATCATGCAAAACTACACTGGAAGAAGAGCCCTCTTCGTACTCTACTGTAATTTCTTCTTGCTCCGGCACAAAATCTAATGTAGAGGTGGCTTCTATATGTTCGCGTACGTAGTCATAAGACTTGGTAGAGCCTGCATTGTTATTAAAAGTAACGCAGGGCGAAAGAATATCCAGTAGGGCAAAGCCTGGGTGCGACATAGCTGCTTTAATCAGGGGAACCAATTGCTTTTTGTCGCCCGAGAAACTTCGTGCTACAAAAGTAGCTCCTAACTCAAGCGAGAGGCCTACCAAATCTATAGGCTGAAAAGGGTTAACAGAGCCTGCCTTGCTTATAGAGCCGAAGTCAGCAGTAGCTGAATCCTGCCCTTTGGTAAGGCCATAACAGCCATTGTTCATGACTATATAAACCATATTTAGGTTGCGGCGTAGCACATGGCAAAACTGGCCTAAGCCGATAGAAGCTGTATCTCCATCTCCGGATACCCCCAGATAAATCAGGTCACGGTTAGCCAGGTTAGCTCCAGTAGCAATGGAAGGCATACGCCCATGTACCGAGTTGAAGCCATGAGAGTTTCCCAGAAAGTAAGTAGGAGTTTTAGAAGAACAGCCTATACCTGAGAGCTTAGCGATTTTGTGAGGCTCTACACCCATCTCATAACAGGCCTGAATGATAGCTCCACTGATAGAGTCGTGTCCGCAGCCGGCACAAAGGGTTGAAATAGCGCCTTCGTAATCTGACTTACGGAATCCAATTTTATTTTTAGGCATTCCGGGATGGCGAAATGCTGGTTTTACAAAAGTCATAGTGTCTTACTTTTATGGTTGGTATTCATGACCGGGGCTGTAGCCGGTAGCTGCTTCATAATTTGTTGAATGATGGTATCTGCTGTAATTGGCATACCATCATAATTAAGTACTGAGACTAACTTTTTAGGGTCAGTCTCTAACTCATTGATCAACAGACTACGAAACTGCTTGTCACGATTCTGTTCTATAATAAATACCTCCGTATGAGATGCCAGAAACTCTTCTACAGTAGCGTTAAAAGGAAAAGCTTTAATACGGAGCGCGTCCAGTACGATTCCTTTTTGCCGTAGCAGGGCCATAGCTTCCAGTGCGGCATAGGTAGAAGTGCCAAAGAAAAGTAAGCCCCTTTCATTTTGTTGATGATCCTGATAAAGCTCAGGTGCTGGAACATAGCTTTTGACCGTTTCCCATTTTTTTATGAGCCGATCTACAATACGTTCGTATACTGCTCCTTCTTCTGTGTAGCGAGCATACTCATCTCGCGAGGTACCCCGGGTAAAAAAGGATCCTTTGGTAGGATGGGTGCCCGGAATGGTACGGTAGCAAATTCCATCTCTATCTACATCCAGGTAGCGCCCGTACTTTTCTATTTTTTCCAGATCTTCGGCGCTTAATACTTTACCTAAATCATATTTACGCTTATCGTCCCATTTCAGCGGAGGCGACATATGGCTGTTCATACCTAAATCCAGGTCTGACATAAGAATGACGGGAGTCTGAAAACGATCAGCCAGGTCAAAAGCATCCGCAGTCATTTCAAAGCACTCTGCCGGGCTGCTGGGAAACAGCAGTACATGCTTGGTATCTCCGTGCGAAGCATAGGCCGACGATATAATATCTGATTGCTGGGTACGCGTAGGCATGCCCGTAGAAGGTCCTCCTCTTTGCACATTTACCAGTACTACCGGAATTTCAGCAAAGTAAGCTAAGCCAATAAACTCGCTCATTAGCGATACTCCCGGCCCACTGGTTGCGGTAAATGCTCGTGCGCCATTCCAGGTGGCCCCGATAACCATACCCATAGCTGATAATTCATCTTCAGCCTGCACTATGGCGTATTTCTTACGTCCGCTTGCCTCTTCTACACGAAGCTTTTTGGCATAAGTCTCAAAAGCTTTAACTACGGAAGTGGAAGGAGTAATAGGATACCAGGCTGCTACCGTAGCTCCAGCATATATTGCGCCCAGGCCCGTAGCCGAATTACCATCTATCATTATTTGGTCACCTGTATTGTCTCTTCGCTCCAGCCTAATCTCCAGCGGACACTCAAAGTGTGTACGTGCATACTGATAGCCCAGGTCCAGTGCTTTGAAATTAGGAGGAATTAGTTTCTCTTTTTTGCGAAACTGCCCTCTGATGATATCCTGAAGGACTTCTATCTCAATATCTAACAGGGCTGCCAGCGCTCCTACGTATACAATATTCTTAAAAAGTTGCTGATGACGTGGATTATCGTAATTTTCCATGCACATCTGCATCATAGGAATACCAACATAATGCACTCCTTCCCTAATATAGTCGGGGTGTAGCTTTTTAGTACTGTCATAAACAAAATAGCCCCCTTCTTTAATGGAGGCTATGTCTTTAGCGTAACTTTGTGGGTTTACGCCCACTAACAGGTCTACACCATCTCTTCTGCCGAGGTAAGCCTGTTCACTTACTCTTACCTCATACCAGGTAGGAAGACCCTGTATGTTTGATGGAAAAATATTTTTAGGTGACACGGGTATGCCCATTCTAAAGATCGCCTTGGCGAACATTTCATTGGCACTTGCCGATCCCGTTCCGTTGACATTGGCAAAACGTATGACCATGTCATTCACCACGCTCGTGCTCATCATAAGATTTTGGAAGCTTTAGTTACATTATATAAATATTTTTGCATGTCCCAGGCAGTGGTAGGGCAGCGCTCAGCGCATAAGCCGCAGTGCAGACATACATCTTCATCTTTTACCATCACTCTCTGGGTGGGAAGGACATCGGATACATATAGGGCTTGCGATTTATTGTCAGCAGGGGCGTTCAGGCGAGAGCGCAGCTCATCTTCCTCTCCATTTACAGTAAAGGTAATGCATGTGGTGGGGCAGATATCTACACAGGCGTCACACTCTATGCAGGCTTTTTCTGTAAAAATGGTTTGTACATCGCAGTTAAGGCAGCGCTGTGCTTCTTTATAGCCAGTAGGCTCATCAAAACCCAGCTCCACTTCTATCTTTCGGTTGGTCAATGTAAGGGTTTTCTGTTCATGGGGAACGGGGTAGCGCTTATCAATCACTACTGGGCTGTCATAACTCCACTCGTGTATGCCCATCTTCTGGCGCACCAGATTGGTCATGGGCGAGGGCCTGTCCAGCACATCTTTGCCCTGACAGTACTGATGGATAGAGATAGCTGCCTGATGACCATGAGCAGCAGCGGTAATGATATTTTCAGGGCCAAATGCAGCATCACCACCAAAAAATACTTTTGGCAAGGTAGACTGAAAAGTAATTTTGTTTAATACCGGCAGGTCCCATTTACCAAACTCAATGCCGAGATCACGTTCAATCCAGGGAAAAGCATTATCCTGACCTATGGCTATGATTACATCATCTGCCTCAATAAACTCATCGGGCTCGCCGGTAGGTACTAGTTTACGCCTGCCATTTTCGTCATACTCTGCCCGTACTTTACCAAAAAGTACACCTTTAAGCCTGCCTTCTTCTACCACAAACTCTTTAGGAGGCATATTATTGAAGATAGGAATGTCTTCTGCCTGTGCGTCAGCAATCTCCCAGGGTGAGGCTTTCATTTCGTTAAAGGGGCTACGCACAACTACTGTTACCTGCTCTCCCCCTAGGCGGCGAGAGGTACGGCAGCAGTCCATAGCGGTATTGCCACCACCCAGCACAATTACTTTTTTGCCAATTTTGTTTACATGCCCAAATGCAACATTGGCTAGAAACTCAATCCCTATATGTATATTTTTATGGGCAATATCACTTCCTGGTAGCTCAAGGTCTCTGCCCCTTGGTGCTCCAGTGCCTACAAAAATGGCATCATAGTCTTTAGCCAGCATTTCCTTCATGCTGCTTACGTAGTGGTTAAAATGGGTGTGTATACCCATATCAGTAATGTAGCCTACTTCTTCGTCCAGTACTTCTTCAGGTAGGCGAAAGGCGGGTATTTGTGTGCGCATCATTCCTCCACCTTTGTTCCATTCATCGTAAAGGTGTATTTCATAGCCCAGTGGTGCCAGGTCTCGTGCTACAGTCAGAGAGGCAGGTCCTCCCCCTATAAGTGCCACTTTTTTACCATTCTTTTGTTCGGGAATTTTCGGCATCAGCTGGCGAACCTCGCCTTTATGGTCTGCGGCCACTCGTTTAAGGCGGCAGATCGCTACCGGCTCTTCATCTTCCAGGCGGCCACGGCGGCAGGCCGGTTCGCAGGGGCGGTCGCAGGTGCGGCCGAGTATACCCGGAAATACATTAGATTCCCAGTTTACCATATACGCGTCGGTATAGCGCCCGGCCGCAATTAAACGGATGTACTCCGGTACCGGAGTGTGTGCAGGGCAGGCATACTGACAATCCACCACTTTATGAAAATACTCAGGGTCGTTGGTATCAGTAGGTTTCAAGCTTGTTGTGTTTAGTGTAGAAATCAGATATTCAGATAAGAAATTAGTAAAGAATAAGGCAAAAGGGAAGTAAACTTTGTGAAATTTGAAATAATAGGTAGGTGGTATTCACGGGAGGCAGAATAGTACTATTCCTTTTAGTAAAATAATTTCTTAAGAAGAAAAAATTTTAGGAGCTCTTTTTCCTTGTATTCAGGCTAAAATTGACTTTTTTTCTGTGACATATCCTATGGATTTATCATCTTAAGGTGCGCTAATATTATAAGCAGCGGCTATATTTTTATCTGTTAACAACATGCCCGATACCACTACCAATAAAAGCTCTTCGGAACGACAACAAGATAATCTTTTTGAGAGAGGAGGAGAAATGGGTGCGCTCATCAGAGCATATAACTGGAGCAAGCACCCTATGGGAGAGCCTGGAAGCTGGCCTCAAAGCTTGACTACAGGCTTAAGGATTATGCTGGAGTCTGCCTATCCCATGTTTATCTGGTGGTCCAGTGAGTTATACATGTTTCATAACGATCCGTACCTGCCTGCACTAGGCAAAAAGCACCCTGAAGCTCTGGGGGCAAAAGCCCGGGAGATGTGGTCAGAAATATGGGAGCAGATAGGCCAGGTGGTAGAGGATATTCTTGCTGAAGGAAAAAAATTCTATGCCGAAGACCTATTAATGTTTTTGGAACGTAAAGGTTTTCCTGAAGAAACTTACTGGACATTTTCTTACAGCCCTATGCCTAATGATGATGGTAGCGTAGGTGGTGTTTTTTGTGCCTGTAGTGAGGTGAGCGGTAAAGTAATTGGTGAGAGACGGCTTAAAACCTTAAAAGATATTGGCGATATACGAGCGCAGCTATATGGAGAAAAGGATGTTTGCCAGGTTATCTGCGATTTACTTACGGCAAACGTTCATGATATTCCCTATGGACTAATCTATTTGCTAAACGATCAAAAAGATAAGGCTTACCTTAACGGCCGTACGCTAGGCGTACCTAAAGAAAGAGCACCTGGGCTGGTCCCTATTGATGAGGAAAGCGGAGCAGGCAGGCTTTTCTCTACCATACTGCAAAGCCAGTCCCAACTGCTGGTAAGCAGCGCTGAGGTAGAAAGAATTATTGATGATAATGTAGCAGACCTCTGGTCAGAAAGAACTTCAGATGCTATCCATACGGTGGTAATCCCAATTGTAAAGCCAGGTAAGGGCGAAACCCACGGGTTTTTTATACTGGGAGTAAGCCCAAAACTGGAGTACGATGCCGACTATCAAAATTTTCATAATCTGCTTGCCGGGCAAGTAGCTACTACTCTTGCCAGTGTAGAGGTGTTAGAAGAAGAGCGGCGGAGGTCTGAAGCATTGGCAGAAATTGATAAAGCCAAAACCGTTTTTTTTAGTAACATCAGTCATGAGTTTCGGACGCCTCTTACTCTTATGCTGGGGCCTCTGGAAGATATACTAAAAAATAAGCCGGACCCCATGCTGCGTGAGCAACTGTTACGTGTACAGCGTAACGGGCAGCGTATGCTCAAACTGGTAAATACCCTGCTGGAATTTTCTCGTATGGAAGCTGGACGCGTACAGGCCCGCTTTCAACCTTTAGATCTGGCCCAGCTTACTACAGAACTGAGTAGCGTATTTCGTTCAGCTATAGAAAAAGAAGGACTTCAACTGGAAGTAGACTGTCCTCCCTTACCTCAACCTGTCTATGTAGACGCGCGTATGTGGGAGCGCATTATCTTTAATTTACTCTCTAACGCTCTTAAGTTTACTTTTAAAGGTAAAATAAGTGTGCGGCTTTTTCAGGAGGAAGATAAGGTGGTATTGCAGGTTGCGGATAGTGGCACAGGAATTCCGGCAGAAGAATTACCACACCTATTTTCGCGCTTTCATCGCATAGAAGGTGCCAGAAGCCGCACTCACGAGGGGTCAGGTATAGGCCTGGCTATGGTAAGTGAGCTGGCTGGCTTACATGCTGGCAGCGTAGAGGTAGAAAGTACAGAAGGTGCAGGTACTACTTTTTCTATTTACCTGCCAGTAGGCAAAAGCCACCTGCCAGAAGAGCAGATAGTAGAAAACAATAGTCAGGCAGGAAGCCCTTTACCGCATAGCTATTCCCCGGAAGAATACCTAAACTGGCTGGATCAGCAGGAAATAAACCAATTCTCTGCTACAGCCCAGCCTGGTGCTGATGTATACGAAAATAAATATGCTGAGGAACCGACAGCCCGCCTTTTGTTGGTAGATGATAATGCAGATATGCGTGCCTACCTCTCTCAGATACTTGCAGAAGAATATGAGGTAATGTCAGCTTCCAACGGGCAGGAAGCCTGGAAGATTATCCAAAAAGAGCTGCCCGATCTGGTTATTTCTGATGTTATGATGCCAGTAATGAATGGCATAGAACTAGTGCAAAAAGTTCGCTCTCAGGAGGTAAGTCGTACCATACCTGTGATCCTCCTCTCTGCCCGGGCCGGTGAAGATGCTCAGGTAGAGGGCATAGAAGCTGGCGCGGATGATTACCTGACCAAGCCCTTTAGTGTAAATGCGCTTAAAGCTCGGGTGCGGACCAACCTTAAGCTTACACGCCTCTACCAGGCACTTAACAAACAAGAACAGGAAGCACGTAGTGAGGCCGAACGTCAGCAAGCACGTTTGCTGGAGCTTTTCAGTCAGGCGCCAGTAGCCATAGGTGTACTCAAGGGTAAAGAACATATAGTAGAAGTTGCTAACCCTGCTATATGTCAGTACTGGGGAAGAACAGCTGAAGAACTGCTAGACAAGCCCTTATTTAATGTGCTTACCGAAGTAAAAAGCCAGGTTTTCTCAGAGTTGCTAGATCAGGTATTTGATAGCGGTGAGCCCTATGTCGGAAGTGAAATGCCTGCCCAGCTCATGCATGAGGGTAAGCTGCTAGAGTCATATTTCAATTTTGTCTACCACCCCTGGAAAGACGAAGAAGGTAAAGTGACAGGTATTATTGTAGTGGCAACAGATGTCAGTGAGCAGGTAAGGGTGCGTAAAGAGCTGGAAGATAAACATGAAGAACTGCTGAAGATCAATTCTGATCTGGATAATTTTATCTATATGGCCTCTCACGATCTTAAAGCGCCCATCACTAATATAGAAAGCCTGATGACAGCTCTGAACAAGCTCTTATCGCCCGAAAAGATAAATTTTCAGCGTACCGGAAAAATTATGGAGATGGTAGAAAAATCTATCCACCGGTTTAAAGCTACTATCACCGATCTGTCTGAAGTAGCCCGTATACAGCGCGAAGACCATAATAAGCCAGCAGAAGAGGTAAACCTAAAAGAAATACTGGAAGAAGTACTTTTAGATCTGGCACCCTTTATACAAAAAGATGATGTAACACTGGATATTGATATTGCGAACTGCAAAAGCTTACGTTTCTCTGCAAAAAACCTGCGGAGTGTAGTATATAACTTACTTTCTAATGCTATTAAGTACCGCTCGCCCGATAGAAAACCGCATATAGATATCAGCTGCCAGAGCTCGGGAGAGCAGTTGCAGTTAAGCATTTCAGACAATGGACTAGGGCTGAGTCCAGAAGATCAGAAGGAGCTTTTTACAATGTTTAAACGTTTTCATAGCCATGTAGATGGTACGGGTGTAGGTCTCTCAATAGTAAAAAAGATAGTGGAAAATGCCGGAGGTACGATAGAGGTAGAAAGCGAACTGGGTAAGGGTACCAGCTTTCACATATTCTTTAAGGCATAAAAAAATGCAACTCTCCGTCACCTGACAGATAGTTGCACTATTGTTGTCGAATGAAGTCTCCTCCAATTCGGCTATGCTGATTTATTCTCAATTTAAGTATTTAAATGTTCTTAAAAAAAGAATGAAAGCTTAAATTATCAGATTGTTTAAAGTATTATATAGGATACAGAAAAAATGATACTGGCATGATACCAGTAGAAGCAGGTAAGTATTTGCTAATAGTCAAGAATGGAGTTTTTGAAAATTCATTCGTGGGAGTTGCATGATTCTCTTATCTTTGCGCCACGGTTCCGTAGTAGAATGGATACTACGTGGGTCTCCGGAACCCAAGATGCAGGTTCGATTCCTGCCGGAACCACAATAACCTCAAGCAATGACCTGTAATTGTTTGAGGTTTTTTTTAAGCATAGTTCCATAAAAGTCTTCTAAAACTGATTTTGAAAAAAAAATACTGATTGTTCTCTCAGAGGTAAAATATTAGTGTTTATCTCTACCATTGTTTCAAAACTTTGTACCCTCAAAGAATCTAATATGTTTAAAGTGACAGCTAAAGTTCCAAAGAATACCTCTTTAGATAGTGACTTTACTTATTGGAAGTCTACGCTTTATGAATATCATTCTTTTAATGAGAGATTTAAAGAATTACAATGAGACAGTTATAAAAAAAATAGCAGGTATAAAAGGCAATGTTTGATCACCTGATTCATACCTACTTACCATTAAAGATATTTTTCCGCTAGTCTGTTAAAACTGCTAACAATTTGAAAGGATAGAAATCCCTCGTTTCAGGGGGCTATTTTGTTTAGGAATAACAACTACCAACTTTAATAAAGCCTTCTCTTAACAATCTGCCAGGAATTTAGTAATATCCTACCTGATACATGTACAACAATCTAAACTGACGAAAAAATGAACGCTAAATTGTGCACGCTGGCGCTATTGGCTGTGCTAATGAGCTTTACCCAGGCTAAAGAGCCTAAAATGAAAAAGATCTTCAATGGCAAAAACCTTAAAGGCTGGGTAATTCCGGAAAACAACATCTGGTGGGCGGCGGAGGATGGAGTGCTCACGGCCAAAAGTGGTCCCGAGCAAAAAGGCTCTATCCTCTGGACAAAAAAACAATATACAGATTTTATAGTGCAGGCTGAGTTTAAGATGGGAGAAGGAACCGTAGACTCTGGAATTTTCCTTAGAGCAGAAAATCAGCAGATACAAATTGGTATTTCAGGCTCTCTGAAAAGAGACATGACTGCCTCGCCCTACATCCCCGGCAAAGGCTACCCCGTAGAGGCGGATAATGTTAAAAATCTACTCAAAAAAGATGGTTGGAATAGCATGAAGGTAAAGGCCGAAGCTAATAAGTACACGGTATGGCTTAATGGTGAGGAGGTAATGAACTACACCTCCGAGGATGCTATTGAAGAAGGGCCAATCGGGCTTCAGCTTCATCCTGGTAGAGAGATGGCAATAGAGTTTCGCGAGATTATGGTAGCAGAGATTTAGAACCTGATTGTTAATTTTATAGACCTCCGGAAGTGATGCATAGCCATAACTTCCGGTTTTTTTTGGTATAAAGCTCAAAACATTTCCGTTAACTGGCAAGATAGTATAGAAGCATACCTGCTTATACTTATGCTGCAAAGCTGTGGCAGCATATCAGGTATGCTCATGCTGATTTTGAAGACGGACATAAACAGTCTTACCACTAACTTTTTAATATATGTGCTTACACACCAATATTTGTTATAAATTATTCATTTTGATGCTGGGCATAAGTCTGATTGCCTGCTCCAGAAGTACTACCCAGATTACCGCTTCGTGGAAGAGTGACGAACTGAAGAAGGAAAAAGAGTATAACAATATTTTTGTTGCTACGCTGAGCCGAAATATGGAGGCTAAAGAAGTCGTAGAGGGTCAGCTTGCCGCCCTGCTGGAGCAGAGAGGACTAGAGGCTACTCCCAGTATAGAGATATTTCCTGAAAACTTTGCCGCTAACTATGCCGAAGAAGAAAACGAAATATTGAAGAAAGTAAGGGATAGCGGCCATGACGCCATCCTTACCGTTTCATTAGTAGATCAGGAAAGTGAAAACCGCTATGTGCCGGGTAATGACACTTACGCCCCGGCAGTAGCTTTCAGCTATTACGATAAGTTTCATACCTATTATTCATACAACTACAATGAGATTTATACGCCGGGCTACTATGCGCTAGACAGAGTGTATTACCTGGAAACTAATCTGTACGACGCGGAGAGTGAGCAGTTAGTGTGGTCTGCCCAGTCCGACACATATAATCCTGGTAACATAGACACCTTTGCAGAAGACCTTTCAGAGGCAATTGTAGATCAACTGAGGAAAGAAAGCCTGATTAAAGGCGAAGTACAGTAGATTTTGCTCTGGCTTTTATAGCTGAGGGTTAGCTTCCTGCACGCAACGGAAGCCCAGATGCTCCTGGCCAGAGTCTGTAGCAGTCGCCATACGTGCGCTGGGGCGATAGTTACTACAATACTCCTGACTGCAAAGAAAAGAGCCTCCTTTGGTTACTCTCTTTTCTGCCATTGGTTCTGCCGGGTCGTAACTGGACTCTGGTCCTGTAGGGTTTTTACAAACGGCCATACCCGTAAGTTTATTCTGCGCATGAGTATCCGGGCGGTAGAAATCTGCACTCCACTCCCACACATTGCCGATCATATCATAAAGTCCGTAGCCATTTGGTTTGTAGCTTTTTACGGGTGCTGCCCCTGCGAAACCATCCTGGCCACTGTTGTTGTAAGGAAAATTACCCTGAAAGAAATTAGCAAGGTAGCGCCCATTGGGCATGAGCTCATCTCCCCAGGCAAAGGGTTGGTTTGCACTACCACCGCGCGAGGCGTACTCCCACTCTGCTTCGGTAGGTAGGCGTTTACCTGCCCACTCGGCATAGGCCTGGGCATCTTCATAGGCAATGTGTACTACGGGGTAGTTATCTTTGCCTTCAATATTACTACCTGGGCCCTGCGGGTGGCGCCAGTTTGCTCCGGTCTGCCATGCCCACCAGCGCGAGTAGTCATCTAAAGGGACAGCCTGATGTGGAGGGGCAAAAATGAGAGAGCCAGGCTGAAGCATATGTTCCGGAGGACGTGGTGTGCCTGGAGGAACCTGCTTCTTTAATTCTTCCCAGTCAATGGGGCGCTCAGCTACGGTAACATAGCCGGTAGCTTCTACAAACTCTCTAAATTCAGCGTTGGTTACCTCTGTTTCATCCATCCAGAAGCCAGAGACTTCTACAGTATATTCGGGGCCTTCATTATGTGTAGCGCCGGCATCTTCACTTCCCATGACAAAACGGCCTCCCGGTACCCAAACCATACCTTCAGGTTGTTCTCCCGGAGGAGGAGACTGCTGATTTGTGTTAGTGGTGTTGGCTTCCTGAGCACTAGCATTGGAGTTTTGTTTGGACTGGCTATCGCAGCTGCTAAATAAGACAGTAGAAAGCCCCAGTAAAGAAATGAAAGTTAAGGTACGTAGTTTCTGGTGATGCATCGCTAATTTTTCTTAAACTTAAAAGCTTGACCATCAGGCTAAAAGCGCCTGTAAAATTAAGCAGGCTACAATCTAAGCATTATCCTCTGCACAGAAAAGCTTTAGCATCTTCAATTTCTTCATTAATAGTAAGCATTACTTTATTAGGTAGTTAAGTCCATACTGCAAATGCCTGTAGCTGAGTTTGACGTTTTGTGAATAATAAGATTAAAATACTGTGTTAATACTTATTTTTTTGGAAACATCTGTTACGGTTTTTTCTTTATATTAGACTAGAGATTAATACTTGTACTACCGACACAACCTAAGATGAACAGTGTTGCATCCAGCCACTCCCGCCGACACTTTTTGAAAACCGCGGCTCTTTCTACAGCAGCAGTATGTAGTACTACTCCTTTGCCTGTCCTTTCACCAAAAGAAAGGATATACAGGACCATACCTAGTAGTGGAGAGCAGATTCCTGCAATAGGCATGGGGTCATGGCTGACCTTTGATGTGGGTAATTCCGAAGTGCAGCGCCAGCCTATGCGGCAGGTACTAGATACATTTGTTTCCTTAGGAAGTGGTATGATAGACAGCTCGCCTATGTACGGGCGCTCCCAGCAAGTAATTGGAGAACTGGCCGCCGAGCTCGGAGTAACAGAAAAATTGTGGGTAGCTACCAAAGTTTGGACGCATGGCGAACAGGCTGGAAAAAACCAGATTGAAGAGTCTGTTAAGCTCTTTAAAAAATGGCCCAGACTGGAGCAGATACACAATATCCGGGACTACAAAACCCATATACAGACTCTCAGAAAACTCAAAGAAAAAGGCAGGCTTAAGTATGTGGGTGTAACGCATTATGTGGATAGCGCACATGACGATCTTGCCAAGTTGGTGCGGGATGAAAAGCTGGATTTTATTCAGATTAACCTTTCAGTACGCTCTACTGCCGCTGAAGATTATCTGCTGCCTCTTGCCGCAGACAAAGGGGTAGCCGTAATTATTAACCAGCCTTTTGAGACCAAAGCGCTTTTTCGTACCGTAGAGGGGGTAAACCTACCTCCCTGGGCAAAAACATGGGATATCGCCAACTGGGCGTCTTTCTTTTTAAAATACATTATCTCAAACCCAAATGTAAGTTGCGCTATACCAGCTACTACTCAGGTGGCTCATGTAAAAGAAAACATGGCAGCAGGTTATGCTCCCTTGCCGGATGAGACTATCCGTAAAAAAATGAAAGCTTATTATAAACTACATACACAATGATCAACCGCCGGAAATTTTTAGCGCAATCTTTAACCGGAGCTTCTGGGCTGGCGCTCAGTACTTCGGCTTTTTCAAATATCATTATTCCACAGCAGAACAAAAAGCTGGGCGTTGCCCTGGTAGGGCTGGGCTACTATAGCACCGATGTGCTGGCTCCTGCCCTGCAACAAACTGAGCACTGTGAGCTAAGAGGAATTGTAACCGGTACACCCGCCAAAGCGGAACAGTGGAAGAAGCAGTATAATATACCTGATAAAAATATTTATAACTACGAGACCATAGGTCAGGTGGCTAATAACTCGGACATAGATGTTATATATGTGGTGCTTCCTCCCTCTATGCATGCCGAATATAGCATACGTGCTGCGCAGGCAGGTAAGCATGTGTGGTGCGAGAAACCTATGGCCATGACGGTAGAAGAGTGCCAGAATATGATAGATGCCTGTAATAAAAATAAAGTGAAGCTTAGCATTGGCTACCGATTACAGCATGAGCCTAATACACAGCAGATAATAGCATTTACCAAAAACCAGGCCTACGGGAAAGTACAAAATGTAGAAGCTGCCGCAGGCTATCGTGATAATAGAACAGACCATTGGAAGCAGAAAAAAGAAATGGGAGGCGGTGCTATGTACGATATGGGAGTATATCCGCTAAATGCCGCACGCTACTCTACTCAAATGGAGCCTATAGCTGTTACCGCACGAGCTTCTACTGATCGTCCGGAAATTTACCACGAAGTAGAAGAGACTATGGAGTTTGATCTGGAGTTTCCTGGTGGCGTTAAGGCTCAATGTATGACCACCTTTGGTAAAAGTGTAAACCGTTTGATGGTTAACTGTAGTGATGGCTGGTACAAACTGGAGCCTTTTCAAGGGTACAGTGGTATTAAGGGAGAAACCAGCGATGGCAAAATTCTGAATGAGCGTATACCCAATCAGCAGGCAAAGCAGATGGACGATGATGCATTGGCTATCATTAACAACAAAGCAGTATTGGTTCCTGGCGAAGAGGGTTTGAAAGATATACGCGTTGTAGAAGCAGTTTATCGTTCTGTGGCACAGAAAGATAAAGTAGCTATATCTTAGCTAGGCAGGGCGTGTGTATGCATGCCCCCTACACCCCCTAGTGTTCAGAAAGAAATGAAGCAAAAAATCCATCGCTTCTGGGCAATGGAGAGGTAGCGATAGTACAGGATAGTGCCTTGTTTAGAATTTTGTATGTTGCCAGAATCAAGTGTTGGATAAAGAATACTCCTGTATGATGCACATCGGCCTGTTTGTACCCTGTTATGTAGATCAATTTTACCCTCGGGTAGCTATTGCTACGCTAGAGCTGTTAGAAAAACTCGGTTATCGGGTAAGTGTGCCTCCTGACCAGACCTGTTGCGGGCAACCTATGGCAAATTCTGGCTATGAGCGTTATAGTAAAAAAACTATGGAGCTCTTCGTTAAAAACTTCGCCTCCTACGATTACATCGTGGCTCCCTCTGGCAGTTGTGTATACCATGTGCGTAAGCACTACGATACCCTGGAGCAAACGCCTGAGGTGGCTCATATCAGAGAGAGAACAGTAGATATTTGTGAGTTTCTGGTTAACCACTGCGACAAAGCACTACCCGAAAGTAACTTTCCGTACCGGGTTGGGCTACACCAAAGCTGCCACGGACAAAGAGGACTTCGTTTTGGCAAGTCATCAGAAGTAGTAGCTGAGCCGTTTTCTATAGTACGCCAACTGCTGGAGAGTGTAGAAGGGATAGAGCTGGTAGATTTACAGCGGGCAGATGAGTGCTGTGGTTTTGGAGGAACTTTTGCCATAGCCGAAGAGGCAGTGTCGGTAAAAATGGGCAAAGATCGGGTGCAGGACCATATTCTTAATGGTGCACAGGTAATTACTGGTACCGATATGTCGTGCCTGATGCATATGGAAGGAATCATAAGAAGAAGACAACTTCCACTACGTGTAATGCATGTTAGCGAAATATTAAATCATACCCATCAACATGAGCCATCCTCATAAAGCGCAGGAATTTATTGCCAACGAAAACCGTGTCAACTGGCATGATAAATCGCTCTGGCATGTGCGAGAGAAGCGCGACAAAGCAGTAAACCTTTTTCCAGAGTGGGAGCAATTGCGCGAAAAAGCGTCTCAGATCAAGTCTCATACGCTCTCCCGGCTGGATGAATACCTGGAAGAGTTTGAAAAAAACGCCATTGCTAATGGTGTAAAAGTACATTGGGCGAGCGATGCTATAGAGCATAACGATATTGTGTTATCCATTTTTAGGGAGCATGGCGTACAACGTATTGTTAAAAGTAAGTCGATGCTTACTGAGGAGTGTCACCTAAACCCTTTTCTGGAGAAGCACGGCATAGAAGTAATAGACTCTGACCTGGGGGAACGTATTGTTCAGTTGGCTAAAGAGCCTCCCTCGCATATTGTTATGCCTGCCATCCATAAAAAACGGATGGAAATAGATGAGCTTTTTCAGAAACACCTGCATACCCCACCTAGTCATGGTGACGAAAATATACTGACAGCTGCGGCGCGAGAGCATTTACGTCAAAAGTTTATGAAAGCAGATGCCGCGCTTACCGGAGTTAACTTTGGTATTGCAGAAACGGGTGATTTTGTGGTTTGTACCAATGAGGGGAATGCCGATATGGGAGTGCATCTGGCACCTGTACAAATTTCCAGTATGGGTATAGAAAAGCTGATTCCTCGCTACGAAGACCTGGGCGTATTTACCCGCCTTCTGGCCCGTAGTGCTACCGGGCAGCATATCACCACTTATACCTCTCAGTTTCGTAAGCCTCGCGCAGGTACAGAGATGCACCTTATTCTGGTAGATAATGGACGTACGGTACAACTGGGTAGAGAAAAGTACCGTCGCTCACTGCACTGTATTCGTTGTGGTGCCTGTATGAACACCTGTCCCGTTTATCGTCGTAGTGGAGGCCACTCGTATCAGTCTGTTATACCAGGGCCTATCGGCTCTATACTTTCACCGGGCAGAGATATGAAAAAATACTCCTCTCTCCCCTTTGCTTCGTCACTTTGTGGCTCCTGCTCCGATGTGTGTCCGGTAAAAATAAATATACACGAACAGCTATACTTCTGGCGGCAGGATATTACGCAGGCTACCAATGAAGAGCCTGCCAAAAAAATTTCCATGAAGATGACGGGCTGGTTATTTACCAAACCTAAGTGGTTTCGTAAAGCGGGCAAATTTGGACGCAAAGCTTTAGCTAAACTGCCTCGCTGGATGGTCTACAATTCCATGAATGTTTGGGGTAAACACAGAGAGTTGCCGGAGCCTCCAAAAGAAAGCTTTCAGGAGTGGTATCAAAAGAACAGAAAAAACAATGGGTAAAGCAGATATAATAAAGGCTGTTAAAGCTAATAAACCTAATGAGCTCCCTCTGCCTTCTTTAGATTTTCCGTCCAGTAATGGGCAGAGTCTTCCCTCACTTTTTGAAGAACGCTTACTTGCGGGCGGAGGAGAATTCTTTTTCGCCAAATCTAGGGTAGAAGCCGAGACCTATATACAATCTCGTATTAAAGCGGGAGAATACAAATACATTGCTGGTGCTTTAAAGTCGCTTAATACTTTTGACCTGGCTAGCATTCAAGATCCTCATGAGCTTGAACTGCTCAACCTTTCTGTGTTTGAGGGTGAGTTAGGGGTAGCAGAGAATGGAGCTATCTGGTTAAGTGAAGATCGTCTTATACACCGGGCTGCGCCATTTATTACGCAGCATCTGATACTATTGATCAGAGAAGATCAGTTGGTAGACAAGATGCATGCTGCCTATGCCGCCTTACGTTATCACGACTATGGGCATGGGGTTTTTATTGCCGGACCATCTAAAACGGCAGATATTGAACAGTCGCTGGTAGTAGGTGCGCATGGTCCCAAAAGCTTGTTGGTAGTTATGCTGCCTACTGAAGCATAAAAAAAGTCTACCTATAAAGTAGACCTTTTTGTACACTTATGAGAATTAGCAACGTTATGATGAGAATCTTTATTATGCGATAAACGCTATTTCTTTTCTTTTTAAAAGTTAATTTTTATAAACACTATCGGAAGCTGATTAGCTTGAAAAACTATAAAGGTTGAGGGCTAAATTTTGCTTGCCACTCCTCCACTCCAAGCTATTGGTCTTTCCGCTATATTTCATTTACTAATCGCAAAGGTTAAATTAATCAGCTGCTCCCTTTTAGCTTAATTTTTAATGTATAATAGCTGCGTTTCTGAATAAAATACGCTTCCGATTAGCTGTTTTTATCTAAGCTTCACATCCTTCTGAGGTTTCTACTTATAATAAGTCAGGAAATATCAATTTTTAACTGAGATAAGTAGAAGTATTAGACATTATACCTAAATTTTTATAGGCTTAGCTAGGTTGCATAAAATTACAATGTATTTATCAAAATAGTATTAATTTATATCAATAATCAAAAATAGCGCTTAAATTTAAGTTGAAATTAACACTATTAAAATAGCTAACCAACTTATTCATGATGAATATTAAATAGGAGTGTTATTAATATTGTAAATTATATATAAGCTATGCGCGCCGAGCCAAAGAGGGCTGAGGCCTGCTAAAAGACATACATTTTTCAACATAAACCCATTTTTGATATGCAAACTGATTCAAGCTTATCGAAAAAAGTAGCAACCGAAGCAGAAGATATTCTACCTATTAATGGTACTTTTTATATAGAGTACTATGTAGGTAACGCACGGCAGGCAGCCTACTACTATCACTATGTATTTGGCTTTGATATTATTGCCTATCGTGGGCCGGAAACAGGCTACCGACAAGCTGCCAGTTACCTGCTGTCGCAAAACAAATTGCGCTTTATTTTAACTTCTCCTCTGCAACCCGATAGTGACATTGCAGAGCACATTCACCTGCATGGTGACGGTATTAAAGATATAGCACTCTGGGTAGACGACGCACGTAAGTCTTTTGAAGCTACCGTAGCCCGTGGTGCTAAGGCAGTACAAGAGCCTTTTACAGTATCTGACGAAGATGGCGAGGTAGTAATGGCTTCTATTGCTACTTATGGAGATACCATACATACCTTTGTGGAGAACCGAGCGTATCAGGGGCTATTTCTTCCGGGTTTTCAGGCATGGCAAAATAAAAACCTGGAGCAACGTAGCGTAGGTCTTAAGTACGTAGATCATATGGTAGGCAATGTAGCCCTGGGGGATATGAACAAGTACGTGCAGTTCTATGCCGATGTGATGGGCTTTAAACAACTAGTTTCTTTTGATGATAAAGACATTTCCACCAAATATACTGCTCTGATGTCCAAGGTTATGTCTAATGGCAATGAGCGTATTAAATTTCCTATCAACGAGCCGGCACCAGGCCTGAAAAAAAGCCAGATTGACGAATATCTGGAATTTTACAAAGGGGCAGGCGTGCAGCATGTAGCTATAGCAACTGACAATATCATCAAAACAGTGAGCCAGCTTAGAGCCAATGGTCTTGAGTTTTTGCGGGTACCCGATACATATTACGATACCCTTAAAGACAGAGTAGGCGATATAGATGAGCCTGTGGAAGAGCTTAGAAAATTGGGCGTGCTGGTAGATCGTGATGAAGAAGGCTATCTGCTACAGATTTTTACCAAGCCAGTCCAGGACCGCCCTACAGTTTTTTACGAAATTATTGAGCGTAAAGGAGCGCGTTCTTTTGGTAAAGGTAACTTCAAGGCTTTGTTTGAAGCCATTGAAAGAGAGCAGGAGCTTAGGGGCAACCTGTAAGTGATATACAGATAGCCATACCATAAGGACATAACTTTTAGTGAAGACATATATGCAAACAAGCCTAAAAACGCATCTTGTGAAGGAGAATTCATTAGCATTAAATATGCGGAATCTTTAAAAAAGCTGTAAGTTTTTACTGGAAGAAATTGTACGGGCCTATCCTATGGGTATGGCTAACAGTACTTTGTCAATTGTAAACTTTAATACCATGGCATACTACACCCAGCGTGGAAAAATACCGCAAAAAAGGCATACGCAATTCAGAAAAGAAGACGGTTCCCTCTATTATGAAGAAGTGATAGGGGCAGAAGGCTTTAGTGGCATTTCTTCTATCGCGTATCATATTAATCCACCTACCGCTATAGAAAAGGTAGGTGATGCCCAGGATTATAGCGTAGCTTTTGCTGAAAGTAAAAATATGCAGCATCGCCACCTCAAAGGGGCTAAGCTGCAAGCTAAAGGCGACTGGCTAAGTGGCCGCCAGTATATAATGGGCAATGATGACGTAAAGCTAGCGGTTTGTCAGCCAAAGGAGAGTATGAATTATTTTGTGCGCAATGCAGTAGCTGACGAACTGATATATGTACACGAGGGCGAAGGAGAACTTTTGAGTCCTTTGGGTAGCGTAAAGTTCACCCAGGGAGACTATGTTCACATCCCTCGTACCATCACCCATCAATGGAAAACCAATATAGATAAGCCCAGCCGTTTTCTGGTAATAGAAAGTAATTCTGAAGTGCGTTTTCCTAAAAGATACCGCAACCAATTTGGGCAGCTACTAGAGCATAGTCCCTTTTGCGAACGAGACATCAAAATGCCAGAATACGTAGAAGCTGTAGATGAAAAAGGAGAGTTTGAAGTAAAGATTCTTAAACACGGGCAGTTGCATAGTTTTTTGTATAGTTTCCATCCATTTGATGTAGTGGGCTGGGATGGCTATATGTACCCCTATGCCATATCTATTCATGATTTTGAGCCTATTACCGGGCGCATCCACCAGCCACCGCCAGTGCATCAGATGTTTGAGGCGCATAATTTTGTGGTGTGCTCATTTGTTCCGCGTCTTTTTGACTATCATCCGCAATCAATACCAGCTCCTTACAGTCATTCTAACATTGACTCCGACGAAGTGTTGTTCTATGCAGAAGGTGACTTTATGAGTCGCAAAGGAGTAGAGCGAGCCTCCTTTACTCTGCATCCGGGAGGTATGCCGCATGGCCCGCATCCGGGTACGGCAGAAGCTTCTATCGGTAAAAAAGGAACAGAAGAGTTAGCGGTAATGGTAGACACCTTTCGGCCACTGAAGCTCACTCAGCAGGCATTAGAAATTGAAGATCAAGCATATATTTATTCATGGAAAATTTGATGAAGAAGCTGTTAAAAGAATTTGAAGAGAAAAAAGCAGAAATCGTATTTGAGTGGAATGACCGGGAGACTGAAGCAGAAGGCTGGGTAGTGATCAACTCCTTACGAGGAGGTGCCGCCGGTGGAGGTACCCGCATGAGAAAAGGGCTCAATCGCCACGAGGTAGAGTCTTTGGCTAAAACCATGGAGATTAAGTTTACTGTCTCTGGTCCGGCAATTGGTGGAGCTAAGTCAGGAATCAACTTTGATCCGGAAGACCCTAGAAAAGAAGATGTGTTAAGACGCTGGTACAAAGCAGTTACCCCTTTGCTTAAAAATTACTACGGCACCGGTGGAGATCTTAATGTAAACGAGGTAGAAGAAGTGATACCTATTACCGAAAGCTATGGGCTTTGGCACCCCCAGGAAGGTATAGTTACCGGGCATTACCTTTCGTCTGACCCGCAAAAAATCAGGCAACTGGGACAGTTGCGGCAAGGAGTCTCTAAAAAGCTGGAAGACCCACACTTTACTCCTGCCCTGGAGCGTAAATATACTGTGGCAGACATGGCTACCGGATATGGCGTAGCTCAATCGGTGATTCATTATTATGACTTGTGGAACGAAAATGCTGAAGGAAAGCGAGCCATCATTCAGGGTTGGGGAAATGTAGGCGGAGCAGCAGCATACTATCTGGCTAAGCACGGCATACAAATCGTCGGTGTCATTGACCGAAACGGAGGGCTTATCAAAACCGAAGGCTTTAGCTTTGAAGAAATTCGTGAGCTTTTTCTTAGGCGAGTGCAGAATGCCCTTCGGGCAGATGATATGCTTTCTTTTGAAGAGGTCAATAAACAAATCTGGGAAGTAGATGCGGAAATATTTATTCCGGCCGCAGCCTCTCGCTTGGTTACTCGCGAACAGCTAGACAGCATGATTAGCCATGGTCTGGAGGTGATAGCTTCAGGGGCAAACGTTCCTTTTAAAGATCCTGAAATCTTTTTTGGAGCCATAGCTGAGCATGCAGATCAACAGCTGGCGCTTATTCCAGACTTTATCGCCAACTGCGGTATGGCCAGAGTATTTGCTTACCTGATGGAGAGCGAAATTGAAATTACAGATGAGGCTATCTTCCATGATGTCTCGCAAACAATACGTCAGGCATTAGAAAAAGTGCATGCCCAAAATCCTGAGAAGAAAAACATTGCCAAAGCTGCTTTTGAAATAGCACTTAAAGAGCTTTTGCAAAAAGATGAAGCTGCTACCAAAGCGGCACTTATGAAATGAGTTAAGCCAAAGCCTCGGAACCTGTGTAAATACCACATTACGGGGCTTGATTTGTTTAACAGAAATTATACGTATAAAACTAACCTTCTTTTTAAGCAATATGCCTCAGTCTCCCTGGCTTCCCATTCCTGAAAAAAGCGATTTTAGCATATATAACCTTCCCTATGGTGTTTTTTCTACCCCTACGCGTAGGCCCAGAGTGGGCGTAGCTATCGGAGAGCAGATTATAGATATGGCAGCTCTTACTGCCAGAGGGAAGTTTCATGACCTTAAAATACCTTTACAGGTATTTGAACAGCCAAGTCTTAATGCCTTTATGAGTTTGGGTAAGCCCGTATGGAAAGCAGTAAGGCAGCGCCTGATTCAGTGGATTTGCGAGGAAAACTCTCCTTTGCATCAACTTCAGGAAGAGAGCATGCTACCCCAGTCAGATGCTAAAATGCTCTTGCCGGTGCAGGTAGGCGACTATACCGACTTTTATGCAAGCGAAGAGCATGCGACAAATGTAGGATCTATGTTTCGCGGTAAAGAGAATGCGCTTATGCCCAACTGGAAACATATGCCAATTGCCTATCATGGCAGAGCCTCTTCCATCATCGTATCTGGTACCCCTATTCACCGCCCTAAAGGGCAACTGATGCCTACCGGAGCCGATCGTCCTGTTTTTGGCGCAAGTCAGAAACTAGACTTTGAACTGGAAATGGCAGCTGTAATCGGTGTCAGTTCTGAGCTTGGCACTTCAGTTACTACCGAAGAAGCTGAAAACTATATTTTTGGTATGGCCCTCTTTAACGACTGGTCTGCCAGAGATATACAGAAATGGGAGTATGTACCCTTAGGGCCTTTTCTGGGAAAAAACTTTGCCTCAAGTCTATCTCCATGGATTGTACCAATGGAAGCGCTCAAACCATTTGTAACAGAGGGACCAAAGCAGCAGCCGGAACCCTTACCCTATCTGCAAAAAGCTAACCCGCGTAACTATAATATTCATCTGGAAGTGTATCTGCAACCGGCCATGCAAGAGGAAGTGCAGATTTGCCGAACTAATTTCAAACATATGTACTGGAGCATACAGCAGCAGTTGGCACATCATACTATCAATGGTTGTAATTTGCGTGTAGGTGATTTGTTAGCTTCAGGTACCATTAGCGGCTCACAGCCCGATAGCTATGGAAGTATGCTGGAGCTGAGCTGGAATGGAGAACGCAGGCTACAACTAGGCGAAGCCTCAAGAACATTTCTGGAAGATGGAGACACTATAAGAATGTACGCCTACGCCGAGCAGGATCATAAGCGTATAGGTTTCGGAGAAGTAAAAACAAAAATACTACCCCCTTTATGAAAACCTTTTCCCCTTCAGATATAAGTACCAGAGTTTTTTATAGCCATATGGTAGGGGCTGTAGTGCCTCGCCCTATAGCGTTTGTAAGCTCTGTAAGTGCCGAGGGCAAAGTAAACCTCAGTCCATATAGCTTTTTTAATGCAGTAAGCGCTAATCCGCCTACTTTAATATTTTCACCAGTTAATAGTATACGCGACGGCAGTACCAAAAACACGCTGGACAATGTGCTTGAGCACCAGGAAGTAGTCATTAATATTGTAAACTATCGCATGGTAGAACAAATGTCTTTGGCCAGTACTCCTTATGCTAAAGGAATCAATGAGTTTACCAAAGCAGGTCTGGAAGAAGCTCCTTCTAGCATAGTGGAGCCTCCCCGGGTAGCGGAAGCTCCCATCGCTTTTGAGTGTAAAGTAAAGCAGGTAATAGCACTAGGTAAAGAAGGTGGAGCGGGTAATCTGGTTATTTGCGAAGTGCTTTTGATGCACATTAACGAAGGCATACTGGATGCAGAAGGTAATATTGAACCTCACAAACTGGATGCTGTAGGTCGTATGGGGGGTAGTTATTACTGCCGGGCTAGCGGCGAGGCTATCTTTGAAACGCTACGCCCGCTAAGAGAGCAGGGCATGGGAGTAGATCAGTTGCCAGAGGCTATTCGTAAAAGTAAAATACTTACTGGCAGCGATTTGGCTCAGCTAGCCAATATTGCTGAAGTTCCTCAGGCAGAAATTTATAGCCAGGAACTTAAGGCCCCTGAAATACAGCAATTATTTAGTGCGCAAAATACAAACTCTGAGGCCATACAGGATGAAGCTCATCGTATGGCTCAACGCTTGCTTACAGACAATGAGGTCTACAAGGCGTGGGCTGTACTACTAAGAGCACATAATACTTAGCACACGCATGCTGGGCTATGGGTTAATAAAAGTAGATAGCATAGAACTAGATGAAGGCCTAGGCCGGCGGTACACTAACCGGTAGATCAGCACCCCTAATTTTATAAGAGAAGGCTCAGATGGGTGAGATAAGAAAAAACAAAAGACCTCTCCAGTAAAGGGAGCGGCCTTATTGCTTAGCACCTTCTCTAGCTTTTTTGCGATTATTTTCCTCGGTTCTGGTAGCTCACTTTGTAAATGGCTCCTCCCGCATCATCCGAAATAAATAGTGAGCCATCTCCTGAGATTGCCAGGCCACATACTCTGGCGATATATTCTTGATCATTATTAACCAAAAAACCGCTTACAAAATCTTCATAGCCCAATGGCTTTCCCTGTTCATCAAACTTAATCATCACTACCTTATAACCACTTGGGTCCGAACGATTCCAAGAGCCATGTAAAGTAACAATGGCTTGATTCCTGTAAGCTTCCGGAAACTGGTTTTTGTCGTAAAACATCATATCAAGTGGAGCACTGTGGGCCGGTAGTGTAAATACTGAACCAGTAGATTTGCTGGCGTATTCTTCGTATGACATGCCATTAGGGGGCTGGTCTGCAGGGTTAGGTTTGCCCTCTTCAAACACATAAGGCCAGCCGTAATTATTCCCTTTTTCCAGAAGATTCAGTTCTTCTTTTTGTGTGGTATCACCCAGCCAATCTATGCCATGGTCAATACCATAAAACATATTAGTACCGGGGTGCCAGTCAAAGCCAATAGTATTTCTTAAGCCTTTGGCAAAAATCTCACGCTTTTTTCCACTGGCATCGGCTACAAGAAGAGTTGCACTTTCTTTACTGGTTTCATCGCAGGCATTGCAGGTGCTACCTACCGAGATGTACATTTTTCCGTCAGGGCCAAACTCTATAGTACGATTAGGGTGCTGCCCACCATCCGGTAGCCCCTTCATAAGCAGCTTAGGCTTGCCCAGGCTTCCATCCTTCTGAATAGCAGTTTTGTAAACTTCATTTACTGTAACCAAAAAGAGTTCATTGTCTTTAAGCGCAATGCCATGTACCTGATCAAGGGTGAGTACACTTTTATTTACATCAGCTATACCATCCTGATTGGTATCCTTCAGCATTCTTACATCACCCTGGCGACGTGTAACGTAAATGGTGCCATCTTCGGTAGCTACCATCATACGAGGTTTTTCCAGACCTTCTGCGAACTTCTGAATTCTGAAGCCCTCCGGTACTTTCAGGTCCTGAACCCCCGCACTTTTACTAAGCTTGGGTTTAAAAATGTGGCCTTCTACCTTGGTTACCACTGTAGTATCTCTTTGCTGTGCTAACAACAGCTCGCCGCTTAGCAACAGGCTAATAGAGCATAAAAAAATAAATCTGATCATAGTTAAAAAATTATGTGATGTCCTCATTCAACAGCAAACATGTTCGGATAGTTATCGGAATATGGAATGCTTAATATTTAATTAATTTGCTGGCTTAGCAATAGTGGCTTGTTAGCGAAAGTACCCAGTCATAGTACCAAAAAAGTAGGTGGCAGAAACTTGAACTATGCGTATGAGCAGTATATCACTCTCATTCTCTAGGCATAAAACAGTATTTGTGTTAAATTATGTAGTAGCACTAGCTAGTTGTTTGGTAGCTCACTTCATCCAATGTGTACTTTAATACTGCTACCCATGAAATGGATTTTTTTTCTTGCACCTGCATTTACTTTTTTGTGCATATCCTCCTGTGAGCGCTATGAGCCTCATGAACTATATGGTAGCTGGAAAATTGATAAACTTCTGGAAGACGGGATGGATAGAACCGGCTGGAGTTTGCAGCAGTTTCCATGGGGTACAGGACTGGAAATTATGGATGATGGCACTTTTAGAACGAACTATGCTCAAGTAGAAGAAGGTAAAGGTCGCTGGAAGCTAAGCTCTGATGGAGAAAGGTTGTATCTGGATTTTCCCCTCGCCGAACCCACCTCTGGCTTTAAAATTACGCTTACCAAAGAGTATTTGGTACTTAAATCACTTCGCTGGCATATTTTTATGTCGCGCACCGCAGAGCTCACTCTTCCTGCCGAGAAAAAAGTAAGCATGAAAAAAGAGCTGGTATTGGGCAAATGGTATTTCTTTAAAATGAGAACACAGGACAGCAGTATGTATTACCCAAGAGCGAAGCGTAGAGCACATTGGGTAGAGATAGATGCTGATGGCTACTACCGTAGTGGTGAGGGACTTCATGAGTCGTTTTACGGGCGCTGGGCCCTTCGGGCTGATACGCTCAGTTTTAGTGAAATAGGGCGCGTCTGGAAAGAGCAATGGAAAGTACGTATGGAAGATGACTTATTGTATTTTGAGCCATTAACGGACGATCAGGCCTGGTATGAGGTAAGCCTAATGCATGAAGCAGATGTGATTGACTAAAACATTCTCTCAGCTTTTTCGATTATTATTACTTTAATCAATCTTTGAAAGAGTATCTCAATTTATGAGCAGATGAAGATTAAATTGCCATACATAATTGCTTTGCTGGTATTGGGTTTGACAGTATGGTTTACGCTGGAAGGTACTACCCAACCCGGAGTAGACGACCTGGACGGTGAGCCACGCGAAATAGCTTTTGTCCGTAATGAGAATAATACTGGCCCGGTTCAGCGAGTTTATGCCGTTCAAATTAAAGACACTCTATGGCAGGAGATGCGAAAATACGGGAGCCTTATGCCACACACTAAATATGGTGTTACTCAGGTTTATTTCTTTCTTGAGTCGGGAGAAAAGCCTGACAAGGTAAGCCTGGAAGTACCCGTAGAACCAGCTTATCAGCCCTATTGTATAGCTAAATACCATAAAGATGCTATGGGCGTAGAAACTTTTTCCAAATACCCTTTTGAAAGCAAGCCTATGCGGATCAAAAGATAAAACCTATGTTTCGGTATAGCTAAAAACTTTACCTTTAGCATTTAATGTAATCTTTATTGCAATGAAACACACCCAACTAATTTGTGCCGGGCTGGCCCTTGGTACGCTGGCCTGTGTAGGTTCAAAAAATGAAGAAACTATGAAGCTACAGTACCCTACTACCCAAAAGGTAGCACAGACCGATACCTATTTTGGCAAAGAGGTTGCCGACCCCTATCGCTGGCTGGAAGATGATCGCTCAGAAGAAACAGCAGCATGGGTAAATGCCCAGAACGAGGTGACAGGCAGCTATCTGGAGAATATTCCCTTTCGCAAGTCAATAGAAGAGCGTCTGACCGAACTATGGAATTATGAGAAGTATTCTGCGCCGTCTAAAAAAGGAGACAAGTACTACTTTTTTAAAAATGATGGTCTGCAAAACCAGAGTGTACTATATGTGCAGGAGAGTCTGGAATCTGAACCAGAGGTGTTTCTTGATCCCAATCAGTTTTCTGATGATGGCACAGTTTCTTTAAGTACTACCAGCTTTACCAAAGATGGATCCCTACTGGCCTACTCTATCTCAGAGTCTGGTTCCGACTGGCGTAAAATCATTGTTATGGATGTAGAGAGTAAAGAGCAGGTAGGCGATACGCTTAAAGACGTAAAGTTTAGCGGTATCTCCTGGAAAGGGAACGAAGGCTTCTTTTACAGTAGCTATGACAAACCAGAAGAAGGTAGTGCCCTGTCTGGTCTGAATATGAATCATAAGCTATACTACCATAAACTGGGGACACCCCAGAGCGAAGACGTACTGGTTTTTGGAGGCGAACAGACGCCCCGCCGCTATGTAGGAGGAAATGTTACCGAAGACAACAGGTTTCTGTCCATTACAGCAGCTAATGGTACCAGTGGTAATGAGTTGTACGTTAAGGATCTGGAAGCAGATGGGGATATTGTTCAGATAATAGATGATTTTGAGCATGACAACTATATTGCGCATAGCAAAGACGGGCAACTGTATATTCTGACCAATCTGGATGCTCCTAATAAGCGTATTATTAAGGTGGATGCTGCTACTCCTGAACCTGAAAATTGGACTGATCTGATTCCTGAAAAGGAGGAAGTACTACAAAGTGTATCTTTTGCCGGAGGTAAAATATTTGCTAATTATCTTAAAGATGCTGCAACCAGAATAGAGCAGTACGATTTGCAGGGTAAACTGGAAAAAGAGGTAGCTCTACCTACTATTGGCAGTGCCGGAGGCTTTGAAGGTACTCAGGAAGACGATAAACTATTCTATTACTTTACTTCTTTTACCTACCCAACCAGCATTTACGCCTACGATATTGCCAGCGGGGAGTCTTCTCTCTTCCGTCAGGCAGAAGTAGACTTTAACCCTGATGATTATGAAACCAAGCAGGTTTTTTATGAGAGCAAAGATGGCACGCAGGTACCTATGTTTATTGTACATCGGAAGGGCTTAAAAATGGATGGACAAAACCCTACCTACCTGTATGGCTATGGTGGTTTTAATGTAAGCCTTACGCCAGGCTTTAGCGTGGCACGTCTGTATTGGCTGGAAAACGGTGGCGTATTTGCTATGCCCAATCTTAGAGGCGGTGGTGAGTATGGAGAGGCCTGGCACGAAGCAGGAACACAGATGCAGAAACAGAATGTGTTTGATGATTTTATTGCTGCCGGAGAGTATTTGAAAAACGAAGGCTATACTTCTAAAGAAAAGCTCGCCATTGCAGGAGGGTCTAATGGTGGGTTGTTAGTAGGAGCCACCATGACTCAGCGCCCGGACCTTTGCCAGGTAGCACTTCCGGCAGTAGGTGTATTAGATATGCTGCGCTACCACCAGTTTACTGCCGGAGCAGGCTGGGCCCCGGACTATGGCATAGCAGATAGTAGCCAGGCAATGTTTGAGTACTTGTATGCGTACTCGCCATTGCACAATATTAAGCAGGGCGTAGAATACCCAGCTACGCTGGTGACTACCGCAGACCATGACGACAGGGTAGTACCTGCGCACTCTTTTAAATTCGCGGCTACGCTACAGGAAAAACATGAAGGTGAAAACCCGGTGCTTATTCGTATTGAAACTAAAGCGGGGCACGGAGCAGGAAAACCTACCTCTAAGCAGATAGAAGAGTGGGCAGACAAATATGCCTTTACCTTTTATAATATGAACGAAATACCTGAAAAACTTCGCTAAGTATGTAATTTGCGGCGGTACTGGCAGTGCTGCTGCTTCATTTTCATCAAGTTTACTATAATATGAGCACAATTATTCGTCAGGGTGTAAAAGCCGATTTACCACAGGTGCTAGACTTAATTAACGAGCTGGCAGAGTACGAAAAAGAACCCCACGAGGTTGAAAATACGGTAGCACAGTTAGAGGAGGATGGATTTGGAGCACAGCCGGTGTTTGAGTTTTTTGTGGCAGAAAATTCTGAAAACAATAAAATAATTGGCTTAGCCCTCTATTTCTACAGCTATTCCACCTGGAAAGGAAAATGCCTGTACCTGGAAGATTTGATTGTAACCCAGGCAGAAAGAGGCAAAGGCCTTGGTAAAAGACTACTGGATGCTATTATTATGAAAGCAAAAGAGAGTAATTGCTATCGTGTAGTTTGGCAGGTGTTAGATTGGAATGAACCCGCTATTCAATTCTACAAATCTTTAGGGGCTGATATTCCTAAAGAGTGGCTTACCTGTCGTTTGGTCAAAGAGCAAATTGACAATTATGTGCCGTTAGAGAAGCAATAGTTTAATCTAATTAGATTCTTGTAGGCGTACAGTTTCTTACATGTTTGTGTAGATAACCTGTACGCCTTTTTTTGTGTACCCTTTTGCTATGCCTCTTTCATCAAAGTACGGAAACTTACACTTTTGTTGCCATAACGTTTTGCGTATCCTGCGTCCAGGGCAGGTTCGTATTTCAGTTGAAAAATATCTAAATGCTCTTTAGTTTCTGCCATTAGCTGTAAAGCATAAGTAGCTGTGCCCTCCGACTCTTCCACTTCTAAAAGGCGAAATATACGTGCATTCACAAACATGCCCGTAGCCAATATGTCAGGAATTTGCTCCTCTTTCATCCAGCTAAGCCACTCTCCTTCCACACTTACCTCAATATTTATAGTCTGATTGTACTGTATCATGAATCAAAATTTTTTCAAACTAATAAAAAAGACACGTAGCAGCCTTGCTACGTGTCTCTTAATTAACCAAAACCAAACATTTAGCTATTACAGCTTCTGTCTGTTTATAGAACCATTAAGCTCGTCCGAAGTTTGCTCTAATGAGCTTTTTTCCTCTGGGAGCGAGTAAGTTGGATCATTCTGCTGTACCAGATCTTTCAAACAGGCAATCCAGGTAGGGTGGTCATTCAGGCTATCTACCAGATCCCACACTTCGCCGCCTGCTTCCAGAAAATCTTCCTTATACTCTTCACCTACCTCTAGCGTAGTTTCCAGACAGTCGGCGACAAAGGCCGGTGAGAGTGCTAACACTTTTTTCTTGCCCTCATTGGCAAGTTCCTCTAGAACCTGGTCGGTATAAGGTTTTATCCACGGCACTGGCCCTAACCTTGACTGAAAAGAAACTGTGTATTTCTCTTCCGGTATACCTAGCTTATCCGCTAACACTCTTGAAGTCTGATAGCATTGGGCGCGGTAGCAGTAGCGATTCTTTTTATGATATTTGTTACAGCAGCTCCCTACCTGACAATAGTCGCCATAAGATGCTTTTTTGATCTGGCTAACCGGAACACCATGGTAGCTAAAGACCACATGATCATAATCCTGCTTATCCAGCAGCTTACGGGCGCGTTCTGCGTGGGCCTCTATAAAAAGTGGATGATCAGGAAACTGGCTGACAAATTTTATTTCAGGAATGACCTGCCAGTTTCTTGTAAGCTCCATTACCTTGTCTATAACGGAACCACTGGTAGCAGAAGCATACTGGGGAAATAAAGGGATGCAGATAATACTACTGACCATTTCTTCCTGTAGTTCTTTTAACACGTTTTTGATGCTGGGCTGCTGGTAGCGCATAGCCAGCTTAACCACATACCGGCTTCCCAGGCTATCTTGTAGCAGTTGGGTAACGTCTTCACCATAAAATTTGAGGGGCGAGCCACGGTCTTCCCAAAGTTTCTTGTATTCCTTGGCAGACTTGGGTGCTCTAAAGGGAGCAATGATCAGGTTTACCAACATCCAGCGAGGAATAAGTGGATAGTCTACCACACGCTTATCCATTAAAAATTCTCGGAGGTAGCGGCGTACGTCTCCGGTTTTTGGGCTATTGGGAGTACCTAAATTTACCAGCAGCACTCCCACTTTATCATGAGGCTTATTCATAAGAAGCTATTATTCAAAATGCTAGCTGTAGAACGAAGGCTAAATGCATAATGTTCGGCCTAAATTAATTTAACATAGCTGCCCAGCCATTTTACTTCTTTTTTAAACTTCTTCATGACGCGCTGTACTTTTTCATCATGGAAATGGCCTTCAAAATCTATGAAAAACCAGTACTGGAAGCTTTTCCCCTTTTTGGCAGGGCGGCTCTCAATTTTGGTCATGTTAATACCTTCCTTGTCAAACTCCTGTAAAAAATGCGCTAGGCTTCCGGGCTCGTCAGAATGTGCCAGCTTTGCCAGTATAGAAGTTTTATCATTGCCGCTAGGCTGGTTAACAAAGTCTTTGCTAAGGATAAAGAAGCGGGTCTGGTTGTCGCCGGAGTCTTCTATATTCTCAAAAAGTATAGGTACCTGATGATCCTGTGCTGCAATATGAGAGCAAATAGCAGCGCTTTCCGGCTCACTAAAGGCCATGCGAGCTGCTTTAGATGTAGATTCTACCGGTATAAGCTCTACCTCAGGGTTATTCACGACATTTTCTATAAAGTTACGGCACTGGCGGAAAGCAATATCTTTAGAGTAGATTCTTTTGATCTTATGCAGGTGATCCGTTTTGCTGGCAAAGGCAAAATGAATGGCCATGGGCACCTCTGCTACAATATGTAGGTCGTGCTTAGCCAGGCAGTCGGCAGTTTCGGGTACCATGCCTTCCTGATTATTTTCTATAGGCACTACGCCAAAGCGAGCCATACCGGTATTGAGTGTCTCAAAAATAGCTTTAATACTACCGATAGACATGTATTCGCTCATAGCTCCAAAGCGGCTTTCTGCGGCCTGATGAGAGAAACTGCCGGTAGGCCCCAGGTAAGCTATACGTTCGGGCAGCTCAATATTACGGCTTACCGCAAAAATTTCTAAAAAGATAGCCTCTATCGCCTGGGCATTAAGCATGCCATTGTTTTGCTTGTTTAGTCGGTCCAGTATAGCTTTTTCACGCTCGGGGCGGTAGATAATGGCATTGGTAGAGCGCTTAAGCTCACCCACCTGTCGTACCACCTCCATACGCTCATTGAGGAGTTTGAGCAACTGATTGTCAATCTGGTCAATTTTTATCCTCAGTTCATCTAAGGTGATCTTGCTCATAGCGTTAAAATGATGGTGTAGTGCTTTTAAAAGCCTAAAGCTACGCTTAATCCACCTCAAACCAAAAAGAAAGCCTCTTACATCTACTGCCCTTTTCGGCAAAAGCCCTATTTTTGGAGCGCAGACCTTTTGCGGAACTTATCCCAGGGTATCTTCATTAAGCATTGTGAATGTCTGCCACTTCATGTAATTTTGATGCATTATAAGCACAGTAATTTATGCAAAGAGACCAGGAAATTTTCGATCTGATTCAGGAAGAGAAATCAAGACAACAGCGTGGAATAGAGCTGATTGCCTCAGAAAACTTTACTTCACTCCAGGTAATGGAAGCTATGGGAAGCGTACTTACCAACAAGTATGCGGAAGGCCTACCCGGCAAGCGCTATTACGGAGGCTGTGAGGTGGTAGACAAAATTGAACAGCTAGCTATAGACAGGGCAAAAGAACTTTTTGGTGCTACCTGGGCTAATGTTCAACCCCACTCTGGAGCACAAGCCAATGCGGCGGTAATGCTGGCGATACTTAAGCCTGGCGACAAAATATTAGGCTTTGACCTTTCGCATGGTGGTCACCTTACGCACGGCTCACCGGTAAACTTTTCCGGTAAATTGTATGAAGCACACTTCTACGGAGTAGAAAAAGAAAGCGGACTTATAGACTGGGATAAGGTTGAAGCCAAAGCTCTGGAAGAAAAACCTAAGTTGATTATTTGTGGTGCCTCTGCCTACAGCCGCGATTGGGACTACGAAAGGCTTAGAACTATTGCTGATAAAATTGATGCTTTCTTACTGGCAGATATTTCTCACCCTGCTGCTATGATAGCTCGCGGACTGCTAAACGATCCGCTTCCTCATTGCCACTTTGTAACTACTACTACCCACAAAACATTAAGAGGCCCCCGTGGTGGTCTTATTATGATGGGGCAGGATTTCGACAACCCATTTGGCGTAAAACTTAAAGGCAACATCCGCCCTATGTCTGCGCTGGTAGATATGGCTGTGTTCCCTGGTACGCAAGGTGGCCCTCTGGAGCATGTGATTGCCGCTAAGGCAGTAGCTTTTAAAGAGGCGCTATCTGATGAGTTTATGGAGTATGTAGTGCAGGTAGCAAAAAATGCGAAGGTTATGGCCAAAGCATTTATAGAAAAAGGTTATCATGTAATCTCTGGCGGCACAGACAACCACGAGATGCTAATAGATCTGCGCTCAAAAGATATTACCGGAAAAAAAGCTGAAGGTGTACTCGGTCTGGCTGATGTTACCGTGAACAAAAATATGGTTCCTTTTGATGATAAGTCTCCTTTTGTAACCTCAGGTATACGTACAGGTACCGCTGCAGTAACTACCAGAGGAATGAAAGAGGCCGAAATGGAATCCATTGTTGAGTTTATTGACGTAGTATTAAGTAATCCTGATGATGAGAGCAAGATTGCTAAAGTGAAGCAGGAGGTAAATAACTTAATGGAGCGTTTTCCTTTATACGATAGTTTAGAAAAAGTAAGTGGATAATTCAGAGAATCAAAATCCGGAAAACAATAAGCTGGATCAGCAACATCATGATAATGGCTTAGAGGAAAGAAGAGAGGATGCCGTGCATCCTTATGACCCATACAACGAAGGCGAACAGATGTCTTTTCTGGACCATCTGGAAGAGTTGCGCTGGCATATTATACGTTCGCTGGGTGCCATTATTGTCTTTGGTGTGGTAGCGTTTATTATGCGTGACTTCGTATGGGGCTTGTTAATTCTTGGCCCTACCAAGGTCGACTTCTGGACTTTCCGGATGTTTTGCAAAGTAAGCTCGTCTATAGGTTCAGATGCCTTTTGTTTTGATGAAATGCCATTCATCATCCAAAGCCGTAAGATGACAGGGCAGTTTTCTATGCATATTGTTTCTTCTGCAGTAATTGGGCTTATCGCCTCTTTCCCTTATGTTTTCTGGGAAATCTGGCGCTTTGTAAGCCCTGGCTTATACGATAATGAGCGCAAACTAAGCCGTGGAGCAGTATTTTTTGTAAGTCTGCTCTTTATGCTGGGAGTGCTCTTTGGTTACTATATCGTTACGCCTATCTCCGTTAACTTTCTGGGTAACTATCAGGTAGACCCATCTATTCTTAATGAATTTGATATAACCTCGTATGTGTCTATACTAGTAACACTAGTATTGGCCTGCGGACTTTTGTTTCAGTTACCTATAGTGGTGTACTTCCTGTCAAAAGCGGGTATTATTACCCCTTCTGCTCTGGTAAAGTATAGAAAACATGCTATTGTAGTCATACTGATTATTGCGGCACTGGTAACTCCGCCAGACCCTATCACTCAGTTATTGGTAACTTTACCTCTATTACTGCTCTACCAGGCAAGTATTTATATCTCCAAAATGGTAGTGCGTAAAGAGGCCAAAAAGCAGGCAACGCTAGAAGAGGAGAATGGATAAATTAAATAGAGCATTGCTCTACGGGGCAATGCTCTTCATTTCTAGATATATTAAGAAAAATACATACAATGGCCGACTCTGTAATAGCAATAGGTTCAGATCATGCAGGCTTTAATCATAAGCAAAAAATAAAAGCCCATCTTGAGCAGCAAGGCTATACCGTAAAGGACTTTGGTACCAACTCTCCAGACTCGGTAGACTATCCAGACTTTGCTCACCCATTGGCTGAGGCTGTAGAAGATGGCTCATGCGAATTAGGGATATTGGTGTGTGGAAGCGGCAATGGCGTAGCCATGAGTGCCAATAAACATGCAGGTATAAGAGCGGCTATTTGCTGGACTGACGAACTGGCTGCGCTTGCGCGCCAACACAACAATGCGAATGTATTATGTGTGCCGGAACGATTTGTAAGCGAAGAGCTGGCGCTTCAGATGACTGATACTTTTCTGAAAACAGATTTTGAAGGAGGAAGACACGGAAGAAGAGTGTCTAAAATCTCTTGCTAGTCTGTATCTTCATTCAGAATATAAATATTATTACTTCCGGCCTGTAGTTGGTACGAGGTTTCCAGCAAAGGAATCCGCTGCTGTAGGTCGGGCATTAGACTTTCCAGGTCTATTATCACCACGGGCATATTCTCATTAAAGCTGTGGTAAATTCTGGTTAAGTTCTCAAAGTAACCGGTGGCCGCCAAAAGTTGTTTTGAAAGCTGCCAGTCCAGATAGGGAGTAGCCATCTTCGCTTCACGGTAGATACTCAGCTGATCACCCAGCACCAGCACTTCTTTCCCTTTCACTAGTTCGTCATATGCAGTCTCTTGCACCATAAGCTCTGGGGTATTGAAAATACGTCCTAAAGCAAAATATCCATATAAAAAAGCATAGGCATTTAGCACTACCAGCACAGCAAATAAAACAGTAGTAAGCTCTGCAAAAATGAATCTGCGAATAGAAAGCAGGTAGTGGGTTACAAAAAATGCAATAGAGGGCACCAGTGGTAACAGGTGGTACGGAGAAAGTTCATTAACAAAAAATAGCGTCGCTACAGTAGCCACTACTTTAATAAGCATAATTTGCTGTAACTTGCTCTGCTGGTTAGTAAAGCGACGTATTTGTCCAACTTTGTACAGAGAGAGTATCAAAAATATGAGAGGAATAATGCTCAGATATAGTAGCCAGAGTGGGTGAACATAAAAATCACGGCTCAAGGTTTCAAAGGCTAGAAGGTACTGATCTAGAAACCCGTCCAGCCCGTCCACTACAAAAAAATAGGTGCTTGCTATAAGGAGAGGAAGTGCGGTACCATAGAGTAGCAACAAATGACGACGTATAGAGACATTGGCAAATAGCATATAAGCCATAATAGTAGACAGCAAAAAGATAATACTGGGTAAGTAACAGAGAGCTGCCAGGCCAATGTAAATACCTGTACTAAGAATTCGGTTGTCTTGAGAACGGCTTTCTACCCTGTAAAAAACATTTCTGAGTGCCAGCAGTATCCAGGTAAGCGCGATAAGTACAGGAGAAAGCACAAAAAAGTCAAAAGAAAAGCTGCTTAGGATAATGTAAGCAAAAGCAGGGACATAGGTGTTCTCGTTAAACGCTTTTTTAGTAATCAGAAAATTGTTAAATACCAGACTTTGGTAAGTAGTAAGCAGCATAGCCAGTAAAACATATACCGTTTGGCTACGGTTAAATATTAGCTCTATTAAAGCATAACACAGAGCTGCCAATGGGCCTATATTATCCCAGACACCTACATATAAACTATGACCTTCAGAAATTTTTTCGCCTACCAGCATCCAGTTGAGTTCGGCAATGCTTAGTGGGGTATCAGCAAAAAGAAAAGGTAGTCTGATAAGAATCAGCAATACAAATACCCCCAACATACGGAAGGGGTCATTTACTCGGAAATAGCTTAGCAAAGGGTCTAGAGTTTAAGCTGTTGAAGGAACTTAAGTGCCGCTGGCAAAAAAAGTAATACACTTTGGTATTCGCAATGATCTGTACTAATTTATAAAATTAGCAACAATTTATCATAATTAGACGTAATTTGGCAGAGATATGAAAGAGAGCAAACGGCAGAAGCAATTCTCAAGTCTGATCCAGAAAGACCTGAGCGAAATATTTCAACGAAATGCGGCATCTTTGGTAGGTTCTTCCTCTACCTTTATTACCGTAACTAATGTGAGCATGAGTGCCGACCTGAGTGTGGCAAAAATATACCTGAGTTTTATGTTGAGTAATCAGCAGCAGGAACTGCTGGATACCATCAATATGAAAAAAGGAGAGGTTCGCCGCCAGCTGGGTAATCGTATAGGTAAGCAGGTACGGGTTGTTCCGGAACTGATCTTCCTCCTGGACGAAAGCGCTGACCATGCCGCACGTATAGATAAAATATTGTCTGAACTGGATATTCCGCCTGAAGATGACGAGAATGCAGACAATAGGGATGATTAATGTTTAACCAAGAGTAGAATAAGTATTGAACCTGTCATTACTGATTGCGAGACGGTATTTTCGCTCCAAGAAGAAGAAGAACTTTATACAGGTCATATCTAACATCTCAATGGTAGGGGTGGCGATTGGCACGATGGCTCTGGTTATTGTGCTTTCTGTATTTAATGGTTTAGAAAATCTTATCCGTGAGTCGTACAACACCTTTGATCCCGAAATCAAAGTAATACCCTCTGAAGGTAAATCTTTCAGCGTGAGTGATTCTTTAATACAAGCCATTCAAAATCTGGAAGGCATAGCTCTGGTTACTGAAGTAATTGAAGACAATGCACTGGTGCGTTACCAGGGTGCACAGATGGTAGTTAAACTCAAAGGTGTAAGCGGCAACTTTGTAGAGCAGGGCCGCCTGGACAAGGCCATGGTGCATGGTGAGCTGGCACTGGAAAAAGATGGAAAAAACTTTGCCATACTGGGTCGTGGCGTGCAGTATACCCTCTCTGTCTCGCCCACTAACGATTTTTATGCCCTTCAGATTTATAGCCCCAAGCGAGAACGAGAGTCAGGATTTAACCCTGACCCAATGACGCGCTACTTCAAAAGACGAAATATAATGCCCGGAGGGGTATTTGCCATAGAAAAGCAGTTTGACGCGAACTACGTTATTGTCCCTCTAGATTTTGCTGCCAACCTGTTTGACTATACCGGGCAGCGTACCGCTCTGGAAATTAAAACCGCAGAGGGTATAAAAATAAGCAAAGTACAAGATCAGTTGCAGGAAGTGCTGGGCGATAGTATGCAGGTACTAAACAGTGACCAGCAGCACGAGAGCCTGCTGCGTGCCATCAAAATAGAAAAGCTATTCGTATATCTTACCTTTTCCTTTATTCTGGCAGTAGCCTCTTTTAATATCTTCTTTTCACTCTCCATGCTGGCTATTGACAAAAAGAAAGATATTGCCATGCTTATTGCTATGGGAGCCAGCAAAAAAATTGTACGATCAATTTTTCTTTATGAAGGAGCCATTATCGCCTTTATCGGTACGGTAAGTGGCCTTACCGTCGGCCTGTTAGTCTGTTGGGCTCAACAAACCTTTGGCCTCATATCCATGGGTATGCAAACTGCTATTGTAGATGCCTACCCGGTAAAGATGCAGTTCACAGATTTCTTCTATACAGCGATAAGTATTACAATTATTACTTTTTTAGCATCATATCGTCCGGCAAGCATCGCTGCTCGTACAGAAGTCAAAGATTTTTTGTAGATTTATAAATTAAGTAAAAGTGCATGCGTACTTTTACCGTTTGTTTGCTATCAACCTTGGCCACTTTTTTGTATGAAAGTATCCACCGAAAGACCATTTAAAATCATATACTCACTCTATCTGCACGAATACCTGGGCTACTTATTTGAGTCCTTTGCGGTACAGCTGGATGAGCAGGGAGGGTTTACTTTTGAACACCAGAACATATCTTCTAAAAACGCACACGAGTTTGCCAGTGAGCTTTCCGAGGAAGACTATGAGCTGATCCGCCTGATGGATGTGATGCAGCAGGAGGTAGTCATCAATAAGTACCATAAGAAAAAGATCAAGACGCATGAGTTTTTTTACAAAATCTACGAGGGTAGCAATGAAAAAAACCAGCAGATACGTCAGGATATAGATGAGTATTTAGAGGACAAACGTGCGAAGATACTGCCTTTGCTCAAAGGCAAACGCCTATTTGAGATGAGTAATGATGGTGAGCCGGTAGGCAATGAAATTGACGTGCTGGACGAAAAGGCTACGGTGCTTTTCCACTTTAGAAGAAATGATGATAACACACATTACTTTCCTACCATTAAACACAATGGCGAAAAAGTAGACTTTCAGTATAAAGATGCCTACATCGTGTGTAAGCAGCCTGCCTGGATGGTGCTAAACAATAAACTTTATAGTTTTAAGAAAGATGTGGATGGCAATAAGCTACAGCCTTTTCTTAAGAAAAAGTTTATCATGATCCCCCGGAAGGTAGAAGACTCCTACTACCGAAAGTTTGTGGCCCCGCTGGTAGCTTCATTTGATGTATACGCTAAGGGTTTCGATATTCAGACCGAACGCTTCAGACCTATACCTCAGCTTAATTTTTATGAGCTTTACCACAGCCAGCCTGAACTGGTAGATGCAGGTAGAAATGGCTCAAAAAACGAACTTGAAGAGTCTGATAAAATCTGCTTTGAGCTATCCTTCTCTTACGGAGAGAACACCTTCAAAAGTACGCAGGATGATTCTGTAAGCGTAGTGGTAGAAAAAGAAAAGGATGATTATACCTTCAGAAGAATAGTGCGCGACTGCCAGAGAGAGCAGGAAGTGCTACAGTTTTTTCAGAAAAGAGCTATAGAATTTCGTAAGTCAAAAGCTGTACTCGAGAAAAGCAAGGCTTTTGAGTGGATTAGCCAGTACAAAGAAATACTGGAAGAAGAAGGTATAGTACTGCGCCAGCACAATGGTACCGAGAAAAAGTATTTTATTGGGGAGTCCAGCATAGATATAGAAGTAAGAGAAAACATAGACTGGTTTGATATTTATGCCAAAGTAAAATTTGGACCTTATGAAATACCTTTCCAGCAAATTAGAGAGCTTATACTGAACAAACAGCGTGAGCTTAAGCTACCCAATGGAGAAATTGCTGTAATTCCTGAGGTGTGGTTTACAGAATACTCGGAGCTTTTTGCTTTCAGTGAAGAAAAAAATACGGAAGAAGGTGAAGGCGTACAACTTAAAAAATATCACCTGGCGCTGGTGCAGGACCTCCAGAGTGGGAGCCTGGCTAAAGTAACGATGGATCGTAAGCTGGAAAAGCTGCGCGAGTTTAGCCGTATAGAAGATCAGCCCCTACCCGATGGTTTTAATGGCTTGCTGCGCCCTTACCAAAAAGCAGGCTACAACTGGATGAACTTTCTGAATGCGTATAATTTTGGAGGATGTCTGGCTGATGATATGGGACTTGGAAAAACCGTACAAACGCTGGCAATGCTTCAGAAGCTAAAAGAGCATAACCATCAGAATGGAAACGCCACAGCTAAGACTTCACTTTTAGTGATGCCTACCTCCCTCATTTATAATTGGGAAATGGAAGCGGCCAAATTTACACCTGATCTCAAAGTATTTATTTATACCGGTACTAATCGTGATAAAAATGTAGAGCAGTTTCAGGATTATGATCTGGTACTTACCTCTTATGGGATTGTACGGCTGGATGTTGACATACTCAAAGATTATTATTTTAATTATGTAATCTTAGATGAGTCGCAGGCTATTAAGAATCCTGACTCTAATATAGCACGGGCAGTTCAGGAGCTTAACTCAAAATTTAGGCTAATCCTGACGGGTACCCCTCTCGAAAACAGTACGCTAGACCTTTGGTCGCAGATGACGTTTATCAACCCAGGCTTGCTAGGTACACAAACCTTCTTTAAAAATGAGTTTGTTCAGCCTATTGAAAAGAAAGGAGACCTGAGCAAAACCGCTAAGCTCTATTCTATTATTAAGCCCTTTATACTACGGCGTCAAAAATGGCAGGTGGCTAAAGAGTTACCCGAAAAAATAGAAAATGTACAGTACTGCTCTATGACTGAGGAGCAGGAAGCCTGCTACGAAGAGGCCAAGTCGTTTTATAGAAATGAAATACTTAATCTGATAGAGACAAAAGGTATTAACAAGTCTCAGTTGCTCTTGCTACAGGGCTTAACCAAACTTAGGCAGATTGCAAATCATCCTAAAATGGTGGATGAAAACTATAGCGGCAGCTCAGGAAAGTTAGAAGATACGATGCACATGCTACTTAATGCTATTAGCGAAGGGCACAAAATACTGGTATTTAGCCAGTTTGTTAAGCACCTGAGCTTGCTCAGTCAGCAGCTGACAGAAAAGGACATACCTTTTGCCTATCTGGATGGTAGCACTAAAAACCGTAAGGAGCAGGTGGAGCGCTTTCAGAATGACGATTCTTTACGCTTGTTCCTTATCTCGCTACGTGCGGGTGGAGTAGGGCTCAACCTAACCAAAGCAGATTATGTTTTTATCTTAGATCCTTGGTGGAATCCTGCAATTGAGCAGCAGGCTATAGACCGGGCACACCGTATCGGTCAGGAAAATAATGTGTTTACTTACAAATTTATAAGCCGAAATACTGTAGAAGAAAAGATATTGAAGCTACAGCAAAACAAACTCAAACTAGCTACCGAACTAATCTCTACCGAAGAAAGCTTTGTTAAAAAGCTAACTAAAGAAGATATTAGTGCAATATTGAGTTAAGGTACATATTCAATAATAGTATTGTATTCCGAAAAATAGTAGCCTTTTTCACCTACAGAGAAGCTTAGCTCATGCCCGGCAGGATTAGCACTATTTAATGGCGTCCACTGATTAGAAGAGGGCTCATATTTCCAGAAATCAGAAATGCCGTTGCCTCCCATATAAGCTTTGCCATTGATGGTAAAAGTAATCATGTCTTGGTGTATTGCCCCGGGAAAATTAGCTTTCTCCAGCCAAATACCTGTTTCTGGATTATAGCTCCAAAGCTCACTTTGGGTAACAAATGCGCCATTACTATCTTTTGTAGTGTAAATATTGTGGATATAGGCCTTGTCATTAATTACAAAGACGCTAGGAAGAAAGATATTAGTGCTTTTTCCCTCATAATAATCTTTTTTAGTCCAGCTGCCCATCGGACTGCCATGTTCGTCTGTTCCTTCTGAGGTAGCTGTTGGGTCAAACTCCCAAACATGTAGATCAAAAGCCGTTAAACCACCTAGCACGTAAGCTTTCTTATTGAGCACAAAAGCAGCAGGGTTATTTCTGCCTATACTGGGTAGGTCCGCCTTACGAGTCCAGCGGTCTGTCTGGGCATCATACTCCCAAAAAGCGGCAGGCTCCTCTTCATTATTGGAGGAAAGCACATAGCCTTTGTTACCAATACTAAAACCTGTTGCACGGATACCGACATTTCCTGGAAAATCAGTTTTTTGCGACCAGGCATTAGTGTTCAGGTCGTACTCCCACCACTCATTATTAACCGTTGATTTACTGCTGCTATTTTCTAACCCCAGGCCTACATAAATTTTATTGTTAATAGCGAAGCCTACCGGCCACTGATCCAACTCGCCAGGGTAATTAGTAAGTGTATGCCAGCCGTCTCCAGAAAGGGTGTTGAACGAAACCTGGGTTCCATACACCACAGTGTTGTTAGCATGCACAAAGTATGGCCTTACATAATAAGTAGTATTAAGCTGTAAATCAGAAGAGTAATCAGCTATAGGAAAGGGCGACTGTGAAATAACAGATGCCGTTTTGTTTTCCCACGTTTGCTGAATAGAATCGTGCGGCACTGGATCCGGAGAAGTAGACCACGCAATGCCAAAGCCTTTGGTTAAAAGCTGATCGTCATCTTCAAAAGTGATACTACTCTCTACCCCTGCTGAGTAAAGTCCTACACTTGATACTTCAGGAACAGTCAGGCTGACGCTAGTATCAATCTGTGGAGACTCGGACGAGTCTTCTTCGCAGGAAAAACTAAGTGCAGCTACAAAAAATATAAACAAATACTTCTTCATCAAACATGGAATTATAAAACACTGCGAAGGTAGTGTCAGGGTTATTCTTTTCAGGCAAACTTTGCAAAGCAATCTAAGCTGTGTAATATTGGCTTACAAAATATGAGCCAGTTGTTAAAAGCATATTATACGCCAGATTTGATAGAAGCCGGTTGCGATGAAGCCGGTAGGGGTTGCCTGGCCGGGCCTGTGGTAGCAGCAGCAGTAATTTTACCTAAAAACTTTACCCACCCTCTCCTTACCGATTCTAAATTATTAAGTCTGAGCCAGCGTAACGTACTAAAAGAAGAAATTAAAGCGCAGGCTTTAGCGTACGCTATTGCAGAAGTAGATAACCAGACAATAGACAAGGTTAATATATTGAACGCTTCTTTTCTGGCAATGCATAAAGCTGTTGAACAGCTTAAAGTACAGCCCGAACTTTTGCTGATAGATGGTAACCGGTTTACACCTTACCCCTTTGTTCCGCATGAGTGTATTGTCAAAGGAGATAGTAAGTATTTTTCTATTGCGGCGGCCTCGGTACTGGCAAAAACGCACAGAGATGAGCTTATGCATGAGCTGGCCCTTACCCATCCGCATTATGGCTGGCAAACCAATGTGGGCTATCCTACTGTAGCTCACCGGGCTGCTATAGCCAAGCACGGAGCTACTCCCTGGCACCGAAAAAGTTTTAAATTGGTGTAACAAAGCCCTTTTCTCAAGAGTATTACTAGCCTGTAGTATGTACTGAATCCTGCATGCAAAGATTTATTTTTCTCGTAACTTTGCCCGCCAGTACATTAACCCAAACCTAGATAACATGAAAAAAACCGCACTATACGATAAGCACGTAGCGCTAGGGGCTAAGATGGTTCCCTTTGCGGGCTATGAGATGCCACTTCGTTATAGCTCCGATATAGAAGAACACATGACAGTAAGAGAAGGCGTAGGCGTATTTGATGTTTCTCATATGGGTGAATTCTACCTAAGAGGACCCAAAGCTTTTGAGTTGGTACAAAAAGTAACCAGTAATGATGCCAGCAAACTGTACGATGGTAAGGCCATGTATTGTTACCTGCCCAACGAAACAGGAGGTATTGTAGATGACCTTATTGTATATCGCCTGAGCGAAGAGGAGTATATGCTGGTAGTTAATGCTGCCAATATTGAGAAAGACTGGAACTGGATAACAAAGTACAATACCGAGGGGGTAGAAATGGAGAATGCCTCTGATCAGGTTTCTCTTTTTGCGGTTCAGGGGCCTAAAGCTATGGCAGTTATCAAGAATATAACAGACGTAGATGTTGAGGGTATGAAGTTCTATACCTTTCAGCAAGGCAAAGTTGGTAATGTGGAAGATGTTATTATTTCTGCTACGGGGTATACAGGAGCAGGTGGTGTAGAATTGTATGTAAAAAATACTGATGCTCTTAAGCTTTGGGAGACCCTTTTTGAAGCAGGCAAAGAAGAGGGTATTAAGCCCATTGGCCTGGCAGCACGAGATACCCTCCGTCTGGAAATGGGCTTTTGCCTATACGGCAACGACATAGATGATTCCTCATGTCCAATAGAAGCGGGGCTGAGCTGGGTAACCAAATTCAACAAAGTATTTACTAACTCGGAGCATTTACAAAAGCAAAAAGAAAGCGGCGGTAAGCAGAAGTTAGTTGGTCTATTGATGGTAGACAAAGGCATCCCTCGTAAAGATTATGAAATATTTAATGCCGAGGATGAAGTTATTGGCCATGTAACTTCAGGTACACAGTCTCCGGTACTTAAGAGAGGTATAGGTATGGGTTACGTAGCTAAGCCCTATGCCAAAACAGAAACTGAAATTTTTATTGGTGTCCGCAATCGCAGGATTAAAGCGCAGGTTGTTAAACCACCCTTTATTTAGTAGCAAACACGAGGGCTTGTGATGTTAAAATTTATTAGCTAATGAGCCCTTTCTTTACGCACTAATTTTCATGAAGAGTATAGATATATGTCTTAGCCCGGATCTTATGCACTTATATGAAGTGCAGGATAAAGCCGTAGTAGTTGTAGATATTTTAAGAGCTACCTCCTGTATGACTACAGCCCTAGCCCATGGGGTAGCTGCAATCAGACCTGTAGCAGAGGTACAAGCCTGCGAAGCATTAGGCAAAGAAGGCTACCTGACTGCCGGAGAGAGAGGGGGAGAAAAGATAGACAGCTTTAACTTTGGAAATTCTCCCTATGAGTACCAATCTGCCGATATTGTAGGAAAAAAAATAGCAGTGACAACAACGAATGGTACTCGGGCAATCAGCCTGTCAGAAGGTGCCAGACAGCTGCTTATAGGTTCTTTCTTAAACTTAAGTACGCTTGCCTCATATCTCAATGAGCAGGAGCACAACATTTTAATAGTATGTGCTGGGTGGAAGGGATTTGTAAATCTGGAAGATACGCTCTTTGCCGGAGCTTTGGCAGAGCAGCTTACTGCCAAATTTACACAGGCTTGCGACAGTACCCTGGCAGCTATTTCCCTATACCACTCTGCTAAGCATAACTTAAAAAGGTTTTTGCAAAACTCATCTCATGTGCAACGTTTGCAGCATCTCAATGGAGATAGGGATGTAACGTTCTGCCTAAAACTAGATGAATATGAGGTGATACCTGTTCTCAAAGGTAAAGAGTTAGTAAAACTGGAGCTTTAGCCCTTAAAAAAGCTCCAGATCAGGTCTGCTTCGTAGCCTTTGCCTATTAAAAACCTTACAGTTTTTTGCTTGCGGTTATAATCATCTTCTCCTTCCAGCGAGTTCCATTTTTTTTCTAATAAGCTATGTAGCTGCGCTACGTAATCCTCTTCCGAAATCTCATTGAGTCCAGAGCGTATACAATAATTGGAGAGGCCTTTCTGGCGAAGCATCATCTCAATTTTTACACGCCCCCATTTATTCTGGTTAAACTTACCTCGGCAAAAGGCCTGTGCATAACGCTCCTCGTTAATAAAGTTTTCAGTAATTAGCTCGCTAAGCACTTCTTCTACAGCATCGCTGTACAAACCATACTGATATAGTTTGTCTCTAACTTCCTGCTGGGTTCGTTCTTGGTAAGCGCAGTATTTGGCAGCTTTTACCTTAGCCTGCTGCCTCAGGTTAGTAACAGTCATACTTTTTAACTCTACTTATAGTACTACAGTTCGCTCCTAACATTATTAAATATGCGGTCTTTCAAATATGCATGCACATCCTTCTAGATCAAATTTGGCCTGATAAATCTAAACTCCTAATCCTTAGCAAATGAAAACTTGCCAACAAATTGACAGTGAAAGCCGTATATTTATTATACTTAAGAATTGCTTCTGAAGGCTTTACAAATTCTGAAAATAGTCTTACCTTATATAACAGGAGTTTAGCTATTTAGCCTGCATTTCTTCTTTTACCAAAGAGAAAGGTTAAAATCACATTTTTCTAAACTAATAAGCATTTTAGGCGTTTTTTTTATACATTTAATTTACAATTCACTGAGAAGAGGAGAGTAGTATGATTGACATGTTACTTTGTGGTGCCGCTTACGTTATCATGGTCTACTTCATGGTCGTACTCATGAAGAAGCGCAACTTTCGCTTCCGAGACGATGATGATGACGACGATGATGGAGGAGTATCTATTACTCCTACCCCGGACCTTGACCTTCCTCCTGGTGTTTCTCTTCCTGACGACAGTGGACCTCGCCACCATAGAAAGATAGAAGAGGCTGAAGAAGTGTTTGCTTAGTGCTTCCCTCTTACATTATTCATTATTACATAATATCTTCGTTATTTTGTCGCATAGTTTACCTACACTGAGCTAAAGTGCACTGAGGGCAACTTTATTTTCTAGCTAATCGTTTTGTGTAGGTCAGGGGTAGCAAGTACAAAAGGCTGCCTCACTGAATTCTTAATTTCAGAATGATGCAAAATATGCGAGCCTATAAATTTTTCCTTCCCGTCTGCTTATTTCTTTTTCTTACAGGTATGGCTGTGCAGGCACAAGTGCTGAAACCTGCTACATGGTCGGTAGAGCTATCTAAAGGTACAGTAAAGGTAGGTGAAGAAGTAGAAGTAATACTATACGCAGATATTATAGAAGACTGGTACCTCTATTCCAACGATTTTGACCCTGAGCTAGGGCCAATGGTAACTGAAATCAATTTCAACCCTAACGAAGCTTATGAGTTGGTAGGAGAAGTAAGACCGATAGGTGCTAAAGAGAAATACGACGATATTTTTGAAGGTAATTACACTTACTTTACTAAAAAGGCAGAGTTCCGACAAACTATCAAGGTAAAGAAAGCAAGTCTAAAAGAGATTAGTGGAGATTACAACTACCAGACATGCAGTGATATAACGGGGCAGTGCATTCCTGATGATGGAGAATTTAAGCTTGACATTACTGTGGCAGATCAGGCAGATGCTTCCTCTTCGGTTTCTGAGGATGAGGATTCCCCAAATGAAGAACAAACGGCAAATGAAAAAAAATTAGCAGAAGAATCTACTGAAATTACAGAGAACCAAGCCAATGAGACCAAAGCAGAAACAAATAATGAGGCGAAGATAAGCCAGCCGGTACCTACCACCGACATAAATGTGAGGGCGTCTAACACTCCTTATACATTATTAACTTTCTTTTTTGTAGCCTTTTTAGCAGGCCTGGCAGCTTTGCTTACACCCTGTGTCTTTCCTATGATTCCGATGACTGTTTCTTTTTTTACCGGCGGTGGTTCTAAAAGCCAGGCAATTAGTAAAGCTGTAATTTATGGTATCTCTATTATTGTAATCTATACGCTCATAGGCACACTGGTATCGGTAATATTTGGACCGGCTTTCGCTAACTGGCTCAGTACACATTGGTTACCTAATCTATTTTTCTTTGCTGTTTTTGTCATATTTGCCTTATCGTTTTTTGGTTTATTTGAGATTACCCTTCCTAGCTCAGTAGTAAACAATGTAGATCGTCAGGCTGATAAAGGAGGGTACTACGGTATTTTCTTTATGGCATTTACGCTGGTACTGGTATCATTCTCTTGCACAGGACCTATTGTTGGAAGTATACTGGTTGAATCTGCCGGAGGAGAATTTGTTAAGCCTGTTGTAGGTATGCTGGGTTTCTCACTGGCATTTGCTATTCCTTTCGGGCTTTTTGCGGCCTTTCCGCAATGGCTTAATAGCTTGCCCAAATCAGGTGGATGGCTTAATTCTGTAAAGGTAGTATTAGGGTTTTTAGAGTTGGCGCTGGCGCTTAAATTTTTAAGCATTGCCGACCAGGTATATCATTGGAACATACTAGACAGAGAAGTTTATCTCGCATTGTGGATTGTAATTTTTACCCTAATGGGCTTTTATCTTCTCGGGAAACTTCGTTTACCGCATGACAGCCCCCTGGAATCAATTAGTGTGTTAAGGCTCATTCTGGCTATTGTCACCTTTTCATTTGTAGTATACCTTATACCTGGAATGTTTGGAGCTCCTTTAAAAGCCATGGCAGGTTACCTCCCTCCTATGCATACCCACGATTTTAACATGCCATATCTAACAGGTCAGCAACTGGGGGCTACCACAGGAGTTGCATTAGCTGAGAGTGAAGAAGGTCTATGTGAAAAACCCAAATATGCTGACATGTTACACTTTCCGCATGGTATTCAGGGTTATTTTGACTACGAACAGGCACTAGCCTGTGCCGAAGCGCAGAACAAACCTGTTTTTGTAGATTTTACCGGGCATGGCTGTGTAAACTGCCGTGAAATGGAAGCAAGAGTCTGGTCAGATCCTCAAGTGCTTAAACGCCTGAAAGAAGACTATATAGTAGTAGCATTATATGTTGATGAAAAGACTGAGCTACCTGAGTCTGAATGGTACACTTCTGATTACGACGGTAAAGTAAAGAAAACGATTGGCAAGCAAAATGCAGACTTCCAGATTTCACGCTTCAACAACAATGCACAGCCGTATTATGTGTTGTTAAATGACAAGGGAGAGCTACTTAAACAGCCTAAAGCTTATGACCTAAGCGTGCAGAATTTTATTGATTTCCTGGATGAGGGCAAAAAGCAATTTGCTCAAGGTAAAACAATAGAAGATTCTGCTTTGGCAAATAATTAGTGTTTGTCAAGGTAGGCTTTAGCTTCTGCCTGCATAGGTGGATAATGCGCATTGTCCAACGCTTTTTTGTACATAGCCCGTGCTTGGTCATAATCTTTTTCCTGGTTAGCTATTCGTGCAAGGCCTGCATATGCATAGCTGGTATAGTTTTCAGCTTCTTCGTTGTCCATGTTTTTTGCTAGTGCCAGGCTTGCTCTATAAGCAATTTTTGCTGCACTAAAATCCTGCTCTTTCTTCTCCAGTAGCAAGGCCTTAAACAAGTTGCCAGTCATTTGATAATACTCACGCTTACTGTTTAGCAATTTTTGGAGCTGTTGATCCAACTGGTAATACTGCTTAGCAGAGATAGCTACATCTAAGTAATTAGTGATGAAGTAAAGGTTATCAGGGTACTGGGCAGCTAAAGACTGGGCATATTGTAAAGCTTCTTTAGGGCGGTTTTCATAACGTAAATAGATATGGGTAAGGTAATCTGCTGATTCTGGTCCCATAAAAATCGACTCTTGGTGAGCTTTCTTTAGCTGTTCTAAGCCTAATTGCTTATCGCCACTCCTGAAAAACAGCATGAACGGGCGATATACCGGGTGTAGTTCGGGATACTTTATTCTATAATAGTTATATAAGCCAGTAGAAAAGTAAAACTCTGGGTACTCTTCTTTAAGTTCAAAGCCATTTTTGAGATTAGTATATGCCTCCTGCGCCAGCCCCACGGCTTTAAGATGGTTACCCTCATCGTTTTCATACATGGCTAGTAAACCAAGCGAGGCCATGGCAAAGAAATTAGCTTCAGGATGCATATCGTCTTTATCTAAAATCTTTTCTGCTTCAGCATATGTTTTTTGCAGGTAGTTTTTCAAATCTTCAAACTCTGGGGTATGGTGTGTTACCGGTGTATTTGCTGCTCGTATGGTGAGCGCTTTTAATAGAAAATAGGCAGGGTGGTCAGGTATTTTCTGCTCAATTTTTTGGTTAACCTGATTAGCTTGTACCACATCAGTATTATAGATATATGACAAGCTCTGTTTAATTAAGGGTAGTAGCTCTTTATCATCCAGAATGTTCTTCTGGGCAAAAGTGGAAAAGCTAAAAAATATATATAAGGCAAGTGTTAAAACTATTCTTTGCATACTTCTTATTTAGAAAATACTAGTATGTAACGAAATACTGTAGCGTAAGTTAAGGTTAGCTGACTTACTTATATTTGCACAAATGAGAAAACTAACCTTTACATACGAGCAGATAATTAAAAATGGATTTTCTAGTGTGAATAGCTTTCTTTATAATTCACCTGCTTACTTAGGATTGAAAGCAAAAGAGTATGGTACCCCCTATAGATTTGCTGCCCGTAATGGTGAATATGATGTAGCTCAGGTCTATTTTTTTCAGAAGGATGATGTAGCTATTAGCATTCCTGCCAGTCCATTTGGCTCTTTAGAGTTTGATGAAGATTTTACAGAAGAAGAAATGCTAGCTTTTATCAGCTTTGTTATTAATCACTTGAAAAGCCTGGATTTAAACTATCTTCAGATCAATGACTGCATTCCCGCTTACCGGCAGTCCTCTGACGTAAGTGTGCACCAACTACTAATGCAGCAGGGAGCTCAAGTGATAGACAAGAAAGTTAATCATCATATCAATATAGATGAGCAACCTCTGCCTCAAAAAATGCATAAGATGGAGCGAAAACGTTTAAGGAAATGTATTGATAAGAGATTAAACTTCATAGAGGAGTCTATAGACAAGTTGCACGTTTACTATAGTTTTTTACAACATTGTAGACAACAGAAAGGATGGGTGCTTTCTCTTTCATTTGAGCAAATGCAACAAAATACCAAGGTATTAAGCGGTTGCTACAGGTTGTTCGGATTATATTATAACAATGAATTAATCGCAGCTTCATTAGTTGTAGTAGTAAATTCAAAGGTGCTTTATGATTTCTACCATGATTCTTTACAAGAATACAAAAGCTGGAGTCCTGTTGTATATTTGGTAAGTCAACTCTACCAATACTGCCAAAATCATAATTTAAATATTTTAGACCTGGGTACTTCTCAAACAGAAAGCCTTCAACAATTTAAAGCACACTTGGGAGCTGAAGCCTCACATAAATACTCATATCAGCTAAACTTATGAGTAAGCCACTGGTATCTATTATTTGTCTCTGTTATAATCATGAGCTTTTTGTTCATGCTACTCTTGCCTCTGTATGGGCTCAGAATTACGATAACATTGAAGTAGTTATAGTAGATGATGGAAGTCAAGATCAAAGTGTAAAGAAAATTCGTGAGTATATAGAGCAAAACCCCTGTCCTTATCCGTTACACACAATTTTTCTGGAACAAAATATAGGCAATTGTGCTGCTTTTAACCGAGGCTGGAAACTTGCTAATGGTGAATTTATAATAGACTTAGCTACTGATGATGTACTTCTTCCGGATCGGGTTAGTTTACAACTGGAGTTATTCCAGTCTCTTCCCGAGGACTATGGAGTAGTATTTTCTGAGGTACAGTATATTAATGAAAGTGGTGAGGCGCAATACCTGCATTTTCAGGACAAATACAAACATGTACGCCCAATCCCTCAGGGGGATATCTACGCTAAATTGATTGCTCTCTACTTTATTCCTTCTCCTAGCATGATGTACAGGCAAAGAGTACTGCAAGATTTGGGTGGATATGATGAGCGGCTTGCATATGAAGACTATGACTTTTGGATCAGATCTTCCCGAAAATACAAATACGCTTATCTCAACCACTGTACTACACTGGTAAGGAAATCCGCTGGCTCTATGTCAAAGGCTTGGTACAAAAAAGGAGACCGACAGTTACATTCTACCTATCTGGTGTGCCAGAAGATAAAAGTATTGAATAAAAGTCCGGAGGAAGACGCTGCACTCACCCAGCGCGTTAAGTTTGAAATACGGCAGGCTGTTTTTTCAAACAATCAGGCAGAGGCACTTCTGTTTTTTACATTGTTAAAAGACATAGATCATATAGATTGGGCATATCGTTTTCTTTTGCTATTGACCCGCTCAGGCCTAAATTTAAGCTGGTTAAGAGATTTGTACCTCAGGTTTATAAGTTAAGGTTTTCGCCAAAATCTCATTTCCAGAGAAATACGCGTAATATCCGTATTAAGATTGCTTGCCCCACCATGTAGCAGGTAAGGTGAAAAAACAAGCACTTCGTTCAGGTTAGGATTCGGACGTACAATATCGAGTGGAGTTTTACTACCTGTAAGACCTGGCACATTAAATTGTACTCCATCAACTTTAGCCCCTTTTTTAGTCCTTTCTATATCGGCCTCGCTCCATAAGTGGCTTCCAGGCACCAAAGTGAGAGATGAGAGGCTATTGCTTCCAAAAATAGGTACATAAATGTTAATACAGTCCTTATAATCCTCCAACCATACATCTCTATGCAAAGGATTATTATCGTTGCTTTGTGGACGGATAATTCTGAAGTGAAAAACACGTGCCTGATCAAAGGGATTAAAAGCCTGCACCTGTACCTGACATAGCTCAGAAACACGCTTCTCTATAGTTTCCACCCTTATGGGTAGTTGGCTTACGGCCAAAAGCTTTGCCTGCTCTACTATGGCCAGGTGTAAGCTGTAGTTATTGCCTATATAGAGATGATATTTATCCAGCTCAAGCTTATCCCTAACCGAAACTTTTGCTTTTAAAAAAAAGCTTTTGAAAAGTAGGCAAACCCCTTGGTAAAATTTTTCCCATTCATGGGGCTGTAGAAAAGGCGCAATATGGTATCCCTTCTTCTGCCATTGAGTACGGGCAGTAAGGTCATCTGCATGATGAAGCAGCACAGTATCCGGGCCATAGCTACGCTCTCCTTCAATATGGGCATTCATATTATTTTGGTTAAAACACAAACAGATTGACAGCTCTCCGTTAAATAAAGAGTTACTGTTTATAAAAGAAGATAAATTAACTAAATTTTACTGCGTAGCAATATTCTCTTTTTATGGATACACAAGGGCTTTGGTACTTTGAAGACAAAAATATTTCTAGCCTCTTTTGCATGCCTAAGGTGCGAAAGATGGAGCATGAGCTTTCACAAAGAGAAAAAGATTTTGACAAAGGTTCATTTGTTTATTTTGTAGGGGACCCCTCAGATAACGTATACCTCGTAAAACAAGGACGTGTTAAAATTGGTACCTACTCAGATGATGGTAAAGAAATTGTAAAAACTATTCTCACTACAGGCGAGGTTTTTGGTGAATTGGCACTTACTGATGAGAAAAACAGAAATGATTTTGCTCAGGCTATGGATCCTGACACAGTAATTTGCCCTCTTACTGTGGATGATATGAAACAGCTGATGGCTGACGATCAGGAGCTAAGTTTCAAAATATTTAAGATGATGGGCTTTCGTATGCGAAAACTGGAAAGAAGAATTGAGCTACTAATATCTAAAGATGCACGTACCCGAATCGTAGAGTTTTTAAAAGACCTGGCAGAAGAAAGAGGTAAAAAAGTAGGCTTTGAAACTATGATCAAGAATCATCTTAAACATCAGGATATTGCTAGCTTAACAGGTACTTCGCGACAAACCGTTACGACTATCCTTAACGACTTAAAGGAAAAGAATATCATTAACTTTGACCGCAGAAAAATACTGATAAGAGATATGGATAAGCTCAAGTAAAGGCGAATATGTGTGGCTCATGTGTTGTTGGCTGAGCTCATACTTAGTAGAGTAGATGTTTTTTTGAACCTAAATTTTTTAAGCTTATGGACCTTTTCCATAACACTACTCAGCAGCTCTGGGTATTGTTGGATGTTTTTATCGCTTGCCTTTTGGCAGGAGCAGTAGGTTACGAAAGAGAAGTACATCATAAACCCGCAGGCTTTCGCACACATATGATCGTAGGAGGCTCCTCGGCCTTATTGGTGGCATTGGCTGGAGTTTCAATAAGAGAATATAAGCCCGAATTTCAGGAAATGCTTGATGTAGACCCTATCAGAATTATTCAGGCAATAATAATAGGGATTAGCTTCATTGGGGCAGGTACTATTCTAAAAAGTAGAAATGAAAATGATGTGTCATTCCTTACAACTTCCGCTACAATCTTATTCTCCTCGGGCCTTGGTATTTGTGTAGCGCTGCACCAGTATGTATTAGCTGTGGGGGTTACTCTTTTAGTAATCCTGATTAACAATGTATTTAGAATACTAAAACCCTAGAAATGAAAAACCCGACATATTTGTCGGGTTTAGTAAATTTTTTGGCTAGGAGAGTTCTATTTGCTCCCCTGCTTTGTTGTGAAAGCGGTAATCTACCAAGCCTAAAGATGAGTCTACCTCCAGTTTTACCCAGCGCTTATACTTAAAAAACCACTTTACCCTACGAGAGATGATCCCTTTGGTAAAGAAAGCATGTAAAAAAGGATGAAGCGCAATTGTTAAGTTTGGCTCATTTTGCTTGAGTAGCACGTACTCTAGATTTTTTTCTATCTTATCAGATACCAATAAGGTAGGTGCTACTTTTCCTGTGCCGCCACAAGTAGGGCAAATCTCTTTGGTAATAATGTTCAATTCCGGTCTAACCCTTTGGCGGGTGATTTGCATCAGACCGAATTTTGTAAGAGGAAGCACCGTGTTTTTTGCCCTGTCCAGCTTCATCTCTTCTTTCATCTTATCGTATACCGCCTTTTTGTTTTCAGGCTTACGCATATCAATGAAATCAATAACAATGATGCCGCCCATATCTCTTAGGCGTAGCTGACGGGCAATTTCGGTTGCGGCCTGTAAGTTTACGTTTAAAGCAGTTGTCTCCTGATCCTTTTCAGAATTGGATTTGTTCCCGCTATTTACATCAATTACATGGAGGGCTTCTGTATGCTCAATAATAAGATAGCCTCCTCCCGGAATACTCACAGACTGACCAAACAGCGATTTTAGCTGCTTTTCTATACCAAAATTTTCAAAGAGCTTTGTTTTGCCAGAATAGTGCTTAACAATCTTTTCTTTAGCGGGGGCAATAGTCTTAATGTAAGCTTTTACCTCCTCATAAATATCAGGATCATCAGTGACTATACTGTCAAACGATTCGTTCAACATATCGCGTAGTAGCGATGAGGCCCGGCTCATTTCTCCAATAATTTTGTCGCGTGGTTTAGCAGATTTAAGCTTTTTAACGCCTTCTGCCCACACGTTTATCAGGTTTCGCAGATCTTTGTCCAGTTCTGCTACTTCTTTGCCTTCGGCCACTGTTCTGATAATGATACCAAAGCCTTCAGGTTTGATAGATGATATCAAACGCATTAGCCTCTTTCTTTCATTTTTATTAGTGATCTTTTTGGAGATATTGACCACATTAGAGAAAGGTACCAGTATTAGATATCTACCAGCGATAGACAACTCGCAGGATAATCGAGGTCCTTTTGTAGAGATAGGTTCTTTAACAATTTGTACCAGTACCGACTGGTTTTTGTTAAGAACCTGGTTGATTTTACCAAGCTTATTAATGTCAGGCTCGTTTTTAATTTTGCCTAACAGATGCGTATTATATTTATTATTAAAAGTGTTCTTGGTGAACTTGTTTAATGTCTTAATCTGAGGCCCCAGATCAAGATAGTGCAGGAATGCGTCCTTCTCGTAACCTACGTCGATAAAAGCTGCATTCAGTCCGGGCACCACCTTTCTTACGGACCCAAGGTATATGTCACCAACAGTAAATTTATTAGCATCAACCTCGTGGTGAAATTCCACCAGGCTTCTCTCTTTCAAAAGGGCTATACGACATCCTTCTTGAGTTGAATTGATAATTAATTCATTACTCAACGGATTCTCGTTTAATAGTGATAAAATAAATACAAAAAGCTACCAAACTATGGGTAGCATAATTGCGACTTTATACTAATAATAACTACAAAGAACCCATCCTCCGCAAAAAAACTTTAAGGCAGAAGATGGGCTATTCGGTAACATATTATTTTTTCTTGTGTCTGTTCTTTCTAAGACGCTTTTTTCTTTTGTGCGTAGCGATCTTATGTCTTTTTCTTTTCTTTCCGCAAGGCATAATTATAATATTTTAAATGAAACAAATATTTTAAAGTGGTAGCCTGTTTAATGTAGACTTACCTGATTATAGTTGATTTAAATACTCATCTATACTAGCCTGTACAGATGGGTCGTTATCCATTTTCTTTACTTTCAGAAACTGTTCTTTCGCTTTTGCCTTGTCACCAGCTTCAAAATAGCTTACTCCCAGTAAGAATTGAGCCTGTAGGTGCTCTGGTTCTAGCGTAACTAGTTTCTCAAATCTATCTACAGCCTTATCGTATTGTTGAGACTGCATAGATAAAAGGCCAAGGTTATAAATAGCTAAGCTGTTGTTAGAATCCTCTTCTAGTACCTCTCTGAGCATCTGAATGCCCTGCATCGGGTTAGAAGAAGAAACATAAGTCATGGCCATTTTAGCTTTAGCATCCAGATCAGAAGGATCCTGCTCTCTTACTTTTTGGTAATAACTGCGAGCCTTCTCTCCCATTCTGGCAGTTTTTTCGGCACTCATCGCAAATGTAAAAGCTTCATAATATAAATCTGCAGCTCTTCTCTGGTTTGCAGTCGTGCCTTCTAGTTCTGCAACTTCTTCCGCATAAAAGGCTGCGCTATCGTACTGATTAGCAGATATAAAGCCTTCTATCAAGGAATTCGCAAAATTAGTAAAATTTTCTGAATTTTTGCTATTCCTATAAGCTTCTCTAAGCTTAGTTAGTTCCGCCTGTACATCTTCCGGGAGGTCTGAGGTGTGTTCTCCATCTGACACAGCGGCGTTTTCACCTTCTGCGGTTTGCTGCATGTCTTCGTTTTCGTTATCTACGACGACTTTAGGTAGCATAAATAACAGAAGTACCGCAGCTACTGCTACGGCACTTAATATTAGCTGTTTTTTCAGCATGAGTCTTAATAAATCTGGAAATTAATGCTTGGAGAACGCCAGGGCGTACGCTAAAGTTTAATTAGTCTCTAATTCTTTAAGCTTTTCGCTATTTTTTACCTTCTCCTGAAATACTTTGGCGGGCTTAAAACTGGGAACGTAGTGTTCGTCTATGATAATAGCAGTGTTTTTTGAAATATTTCTACCTACTTTGCGGGCTCTTTTTTTGTTGACAAAACTTCCAAAACCTCTAATATAGATATTCTCACCACTAGACATGGAGTTTTTGACTACGCTAAAAAAAGCTTCAATGGTAGTGTATACATCTGCTTTATCAATACCTGTTTTGTCAGCAATTTGCTGAACTACTTCTGCTTTAGTCACGTTCCTAAATGATTTAAATGATGAATGGAATTACAAACAATTTTTATCAGGGCGTAAAGTTAATGCTTCTACCTAAATTAGAAAATAAAAGAAATAAAATCTGATTACATGCCTGTAAATCTGTTACTTATGAAATGTAAAAGGATATTTTATTAAGATTGGAACCTAACTATTTTTCTGAAAAAATTATTAGCTGGTATCATCAGCATCAGCGACAGCTGCCCTGGAGAGAAACTAAAGACCCCTATTTAATATGGCTCTCAGAAGTAATTCTACAGCAAACTCGTGTCAAACAGGGCTTACCTTACTACTATAGTTTTGTAGAAGCCTTCCCTACGGTATATGACCTGGCAAATGCACGTGAGCAGGAAGTTTTGCGTCTGTGGCAGGGATTAGGCTATTACTCACGTGCCCGCAATCTGCATTTTTGTGCCAAGACCATCGTTCATGAGCTTGGGGGTAAGTTTCCGAAATCTTATCAGGAATTGATACAACTAAAAGGAGTAGGAGCTTATACTGCTGCAGCTGTAGCTTCATTTGCATATAATGAAACCGTACCGGTAGTAGATGGTAATGTTTATCGTGTATTGTCTCGGGTGTATGGTGTAAAAGAAGATATACTTTCTGGAAAAGGGCAGAAAATATTTCGCGAATTGGCAGATACTTTAGTGCCTAAGGGTAAGGCAGCGGTGTACAATCAGGCAATTATGGAGTTTGGAGCATTGCAGTGCACACCCAAAAGCCCTGCCTGCCTGTTGTGCCCAATAAATAGTATTTGTTATGCTTATCAGCACAACGAACAATCAAAGCTCCCTGTCAAGATTAAGAAAGTAAAGATGAAAAAACGCTTTTTTTCTTACATCATATTTCGTTCTCAGCAAGGCTTCTTCATGCGAGAAAGAAAGGCTAACGATATCTGGAAGGGACTGTACGATTTTTATCTGGTAGAAAGCTCTGCCGATATAGGAGACATACAAAACCTGAATGATCCTCTAGTGCAACAAGTACTAAAGTCTGCCACCCCTACGGTAGATATGTCTGCCTTGTACAAACATCAACTGACACATCAGCAGTTGTGGATACGTTTTTTTACCCTGGACATAGGTGAACATAAGTTGGCAAATTCTTTGTTTACCAACAAAGACTTATCACCTTATAGTCAGGAAGAAGTGTTAAGTTTGCCCAAACCTATTTTAGTTGATAACTATTTGAGTGAAGTGATATTTTAGTTAAATTGTATTACACGAATTTTTTTAAATATAATAATTGAATGGCAGGAGTAAATAAAGTGATCCTATTAGGAAATTTGGGTGCCGACCCTGAAGTAAGACACCTGGAAAGCGGCTCAATGGTAGCTAACATCAGTATTGCAACCTCTGAAAGCTACATGAAAAACGGGCAGCGTATGGAGCAGACCGAGTGGCACAGAGTAGAGCTATGGGATAAACTGGCTGAGCTTTGTGAGAAATACCTTGCCAAAGGCAATACAGTATATATTGAAGGAAAAATCAGAACCAACACCTACCAGGATAAAGATGGCAATACTCGTTACGATAAGCGCATACGAGCAACCAATATGACTTTTGTGGGTGGGAGAAATGAAGATTCAGGCTCTGCAGACAATAACTACTCACAAGGGGGAGACTCTCAGCCACCTTCATATCAATCGCAAAGAGCTCAGGATCCCTCTCCTCAACAGGGCATGTCGCAGCAAGATACTGATGACTTACCCTTTTAGTGTTTAATCAAAAACTATTACATTGGAAGTATCTTTAGACGATCCGTACCCGGAAACGCTCTTATACATATTCACGGACGTATTTTCTTCTTTTGGTCTATTCTATATTAGTGTAGCCATAATTATTGTACTGCTACTATTTTGCTCAGCCATGATCTCCGGGTCTGAGGTAGCGTTTTTCTCCCTCTCTGCGGATGAAGTAGATGAGTGCAGAAATAGTGCTAAGAGTACTGATCAGAACATTGTCAGACTGCTGGATAAGCCTAAAAATCTGTTGGCTACTATTCTTATTCTTAACAATTTGGTTAATGTAGCTATAGTTACTCTCTCCACGTATGCCACCTGGCAATACTTTGGAAAGAGTACAGAAGGCTCGCTCATCGTTGCGCTCACAGCTATCATTACCATTACAATACTGTTTTTTGGCGAAATATTGCCTAAGCAGTACGCTATTCATCATTCTCAGTCATTTGCCCGTAGCACCAGTGCCATCTTAAACTTTGCCAGTTCTATGTTGAGCCCATTTGCTACTTTGCTTATGTCGCTGAGTAGCGTAGTAGAAAAAAGACTGGAGAAGAAAGGCTATAACGTTTCAGTAGATGAACTAAACCAGGCTCTTGAGCTTACTACCAATCATGAGTCTACTACCGCAGAAGAAAAAGGAATCCTCAAAGGTATTGTCAACTTTGGAACTCTGTCTGTAAAGCAGGTGATGCGTTCTCGTCTGGATATCACGGCTTTTGATGTAGAGATGGATTTTCATGACCTTATGGATAAAATTAATAAATGCGGTTATTCTCGTATACCTATCTATAAGGAAACTATAGACAATATAGAGGGAGTACTATATGTAAAAGATTTGTTGCCCTACTTGGATCATGAAGAAAATTTTGAGTGGCAAAAGCTATTACACAAAGGCTTCTTTGTGCCAGAGAGCAAAAAAATAGATACTCTTCTTAAAGAGTTTCAGGAGAAACGCGTGCACATGGCTATTGTAGTAGATGAGTACGGTGGAACTTCTGGCCTGATTACCTTAGAAGATATTATTGAGGAGATTGTCGGCGAAATTAATGATGAGTTTGACGATAATGATGTACGTTACAATAAACTGGATGATAATACCTACGTTTTTGAAGGGCGTACATCGCTCAACGATTTTTGTAAAATAGTAGATGAGGACAGCTCTTTGTTTGAGAGTGTTAAAGGTGAGAGTGAGTCTTTAGGTGGACTGTTACTGGAAATTCATTCTAAACTACCTCGTGCCGGAGAGAAGATTTACTACGATACTTATGTTTTTACGGTGGTAGCAGTAGACAATAAACGTATTAAAAGAATACGTGTATTTAAAAAAGAAGCTGCTGCCACACAGAAGAACAGTATTGATACTTCCATCAACAGAAGTTAGACTGATTTTACAAAACCATATTTTTACAACAAAACGGGCACCTGCTGCCCTTAAATTTTTTTAAAGCATGGAACTGCATTTTAGAAGCATGGGTGAAGGACAACCTATGGTTATTTTGCATGGTGTATTTGGTACTTCTGATAACCTCCAGACGCTAGGCAAGCAATTGGCCGAAAAGTATCAGGTATACTTGGTAGATCAACGCAATCATGGGGCTTCTCCTCATAGCGAGGAGTTTTCGTATGAGGCAATGGCTGAAGATTTACATCACTTAATTCAAAAGCAGCAGCTAGAAAACCCTATTATTTTGGGCCATTCTATGGGAGGCAAAGTAGCGATGTTCTATGCTACCCAGTACCCAGAAGAGTTTGACAAGCTTATAGTGGTAGATATAGCTCCCAAAGCTTATCCGGTACATCATCAACAAATACTTGAAGCGCTTTCCGCAGTTAAAATAGACGAAATTAGTAGTCGTAAAGAAGCTGAAGAGGAGATTAAACCTATAATAGCAGAGCCTGGAGTTAGACAGTTTTTGCTTAAAAATTTGAAGCGAAGTGATGATAATAAAGGTTTTGCCTGGAAGCTTAACCTACCTGTCATTCGCGACAAAATAGAAAATATAGGCAAGGCTGTTGATGACTCTAAAGCAATAGAAAAAGACGTACTCTTTATCAGTGGAGCTAAAAGTAATTACATTAAAAAGGGGGATGAGGACCTGATTCACAAAATTTTCCCTTCAGCAAAAATTGTTACTATTGAGGATGCCGGACATTGGGTTCATGCTGAACAGCCCAAACGCTTATTAGAAGAGGTTTTATCTTTTCTGTAAAATCAACTGAATTTTTTTATCAGGTACAGAATTAGAGAAATTACAATACTTAAAAGAATACTGGTAGCCAGTGGAAAGTAAATAGTGAAGTTTTTCTTTTTGATAGTAATGTCTCCGGGTAAGCGCCCGATTGAAGGAAAGCGGTCTGAGAAGTAAAGAGCTACACCCAGGCCTACAGTGAGCAAGCCCATAATAATTAAAATTTTTCCTATCTGGCTTAAGTCATTTTGCATAAACTATGAGTAAAAAAGGTCAAGCAGGTAAAGTCTATTTAATACCAATCATTATAGCTAACGATACGCAAGATGATTGTTTACCAACTTCTGTAAAAGCTACTGCTAACATTCTTGACTATTTTTTGGTAGAAAACGTTCGTACGGCACGCAGATTTTTGAGTGCGCTAGGAGTAGAAAAAAGTATAAGCGACCTGCATTTTGAAGAATTAAACAAGCGGACAAATGCTGAAGATATAAAAAGGCTTTTCGGTCCGGTAATGGAAGGTAAAAGCGTAGGGGTTATGTCAGAAGCAGGTTGTCCGGGAGTGGCTGATCCGGGTTCTATGGCAGTAAGCTATGCGCATGAGCACGGCATACAAGTAGTTCCTTTAGTAGGACCTTCTTCGTTTTTGCTGGCACTTATGGCTTCTGGTTTCAATGGACAGTCTTTTGCTTTTCATGGTTATCTGCCTATAGATAAAACAGAGAGGGCAAAAGCAATAAAAAAACTAGAAAAGCAAGCTCAAGAGCAAGCGCAGACTCAGATTTTTATGGAAACGCCTTATCGAAACAATAAGCTGCTGGATGCCGTTCTGAGTAATTGCCGGCCTTCTACAAAGCTTTGTATAGCGAAAGGAATTACCGGTGCGGAGGAGTTTATCAAAACACAGAGCGTTTCAGACTGGAAGAGAAGCAAGCCCGATTTACACAAGGTTCCTACAGTTTTTTTGATGAATGCCTAAAGTCATAATATTAACGTATAAGGTTTCAGATTAAGCCGAAATACATAAATTTGTAACAGTTGTAGTCAATATAAATCTTTAATTTATGTCTTATCTATTTACCTCAGAATCTGTTTCTGAAGGTCATCCCGATAAAGTTGCTGATCAGATCTCTGATGCTATTTTGGATGCTATGCTTTCTCAGGATCCTAACTCAAGGGTAGCTTGTGAAACTTTCGTTACTACAGGTTTAGTAGTGGTAGGAGGAGAAGTAACCACAAATGCTTATGTTGAGATTCCGGATGTAGTGCGAGAAACCATTCGTAAGATTGGTTACAACAAAGATAACTACATGTTTGAGTCAGATTCTTGTGGTGTAATGGTAACGCTACACAGCCAGTCACCAGACATTGCTCAGGGCGTAGATGAAGGCGATGCTAAAGAACAGGGAGCCGGAGACCAAGGCATGATGTTTGGCTATGCTACTAAAGAGACCCCTGAATACATGCCTATGGCATTGGCCTACTCGCACCGTCTGGTTCAGGAGTTGGCCCGTATCCGTAAAGAGCAGCCTGAGCTTATAAACTACCTGAGGCCAGATGCCAAGGCGCAGGTAACGATAGAGTACAGTGAAGACAAAACTCCAATAAGAGTACACACGGTTGTAGTATCTACTCAACACGATGAGTTCGTACTTCCTGAAAACGACAGTAAAGAAGCCAAGGCTGTAGCTCAGGAGAAAATGCTGGCTCGCATACGCAAAGACGTAATTGAGCATGTTGTTAGAAAGGTAATTCCTGAAGAGATGCTGCAGGATACAATCTACCATATCAACCCTACCGGTAATTTTGTAATTGGTGGTCCTCATGGAGATGCGGGGCTTACCGGGAGAAAGATTATTGTAGATACCTATGGGGGTAGAGGAGCACATGGTGGTGGAGCTTTTTCTGGAAAAGATTCTAGCAAAGTAGACCGTAGTGCAGCTTATGCCGCACGCCATATTGCCAAAAATCTTGTGGCTGCTGGTGTCTCTGATGAAGTACTCGTTCAGGTAGCTTATGCTATTGGAGTGGCAGAGCCAGTATCACTAAATGTGGATACCTACGGTAAGGCGAATGTAGATATGAGCGATGCTGAAATTGCTAAGTGTACTAAAGAAATATTTGACATGCGCCCTAAAGCTATTGTAGAACGCTTTGGCCTGAAAAACCCTATCTTTTCTAATACTGCTGCTTATGGTCATATGGGAAGAGAGTCTTACAAAGGGACTGTAGAAGTTCAGCATACCGAAGTTAAGGACAATGGAGACGTAAGAGAGACTTATGTAAAAAAAGAGAAGAAAGAAGTAGACTTCTTTGGATGGGAAAAACTGGACTATGTAGATAAAGTAAAATCTGCTTTTGGTCTATCTTAGAAGACAGATGTTATAAATATAAAAGGGATGTAGCATAGAGCTACATCCCTTTTTTTGTTTTGAGAATTCTCTTAATGAGAAGAGACTTTTTCTTTATGTTTTTGCAATTGTTTTTTTAGCGCATTTATTGCTTTATCAGTGGCAGCCTCAAATGAACTTTCCTGTTCTTTTACAAATAGCTGGTTGCGCGGAATATTTAGTTTGATCTCTACGATCTTATTATCTGTAGCTCCTCCGTTTTCCAGTTTTAGAAAGACTTCTCCATCAATAATCCTGTCATAAAAAGTCTCCAGCTTATTAGCTTTTTTTTGAATGAAGTCAATAAGCTTCTGATCTGCGTCGAAGTGGACGGAATGCGTTTGTAATTTCATAGATTTTAAATTTAAAAAATTAACTAAGCCTTAGGATGAGCCTGATCAAATACTGACTTTAGCTTCTCCATAGAATTGTGTGTATATACCTGGGTCGCAGCTAAAGAAGCATGCCCAAGTAAATCCTTAATCGCGTTGAGGTCTGCCCCATTATCCAGTAAATGGGTTGCAAAAGTATGCCTCATCACATGTGGGCTTCTCTTGTCAGCATGCGCATATTGGTCTAAATATTTGCGTACTGTACGATATACCATCATGGGATAGCATGGGTCACCACTGTTCGTTACTAACAGATAATGCTCAACAGCCTGATTATCTTTGAAATAAACGGACTTGGTCTCCCGATAGTTAGAGATTAGTTTTAATAAACTTTTATGGCAGGGAATTACACGCTCTTTCTGGCGCTTTCCTTCAACTTTTATAGTACCATCTGCATGAGATATATTGGCAGTTTGCAGGTTGATCATCTCAGAAAGACGAATACCTGTGCCATACAGTAGCTCCAGGATTAAACGATCACGAAAACCAGGGAAATCCCTACTGAAGGCATGCTCGTCCAGTAGGTTAAAGATTTCATCCTTTTGTACAAAATGGGGTAAAGGGTACGATGCTTTTAAAGCTTTAACCTTGTGCGTAGGGTTAAGCTTAATATGCTTTCGGTGTTGAAGGAATTTGTAGAAAGAACGAAGCGTACTGATCTTTCTGTTTATGGAGCGAGCCTTGTTGTTTTTTCCTGAAAGATCTACAATCCAGGCTCGTATGTCCAGATGAGTTGCATGCGTAATGGATGTCCCCGGAGCATGATGTTTCAGAAATGAATTAAACTGAAACAGATCATTGCTGTAGGAACTTATGGTATGTGAGCTCATTCGCTTCTCATAAGTGAGAAACTTAATGAAAGAATCGATCATAAAAGTCTATAGTGATTACCATTGATCACTATAATAAAAAAAGATTAAAAAATTAGGCAATAAAAGCCTATATATTTTCTTGAGATCTCATCTTTTGTCTGTAAGCAGCCTTAAGTCTTTCAGTTCTTCTCTGTACAGAAGGCTTCTCATAATGAGTTCTAGAACGTACTTCTTTAAGCGTACCAGTTTTCTCAAATTTCTTTTTGAAGCGTTTTAGCGCTTTTTCTATTGACTCGTTTTCTTTAACGTTTACTGTAATCATAAACTAAGATTTTTTTAATTCCGAATAAAGACCGCAAAAATACGGATTGATTTTGTTTGATCAAATGAAAGTTGGAAAAATTATGTAAGTCTCCGTAATGGCGGTATTTTTGTAACGCGAAGAGGTGAAAATCAGTTCTTCCGCTTTTTTAAATTTTTCAATAGTATTAATACAGGAATAAAATATTATAAAAGTAATATTGATTCTGTAGTATTTTTTCTTAATAGAATTTACTTTTGTTGCAATTGTTAAATCCACCTAAATATTTCGCAATATGAAAATAGCAGTAGTAGGTACTGGTTATGTCGGATTAGTGACAGGAACCTGTTTTGCTGAAACAGGTAATACTGTAACCTGTGTTGACATTGATGAAAAAAAAGTTGCCAAACTAAGAAATGGCGAAGTGCCTATCTATGAACCAGGCTTGGAAACACTTTTTGAGCGTAACGTAAAACAAGGTAGACTTCACTTCACTACTAACCTTAAAGAAGGTATAGAAGGAGCTAAAGTTATCTTTTTAGCCTTGCCCACCCCTCCCGGAGAAGATGGTTCCGCAGACCTTAAGTATGTGTTAAAAGTAGCAGACGACTTAGGAGAGTTGCTTGAAGAGTATGCTGTAGTGGTAGATAAGAGTACTGTACCAGTAGGAACAGCCGAAAAAGTACGCGCCAAGATTGCTGTAAAAGCCAAAGTAGATTTTGATGTAGTATCAAACCCTGAGTTTTTACGTGAAGGTGTGGCTGTTGAAGACTTTATGAAACCTGACCGTGTTGTAATCGGTACGCAATCCGAGAAGGCACAAGAAATTATGGAAAAGCTTTATGCTCCTCTGGTAAGACAGGGTAACCCTATCATATTTATGGATGAGGCCTCTGCTGAGCTAACAAAGTATGCTGCTAACTCTTTCCTGGCTACCAAAATTACATTTATGAACGAAATTGCTAACCTCTGCGAAAAACTTGGTGCAGATGTAGACATGGTTCGTAAAGGAATTGGTACTGATACCCGTATTGGAAAGCGCTTCCTGTTTGCCGGTATTGGTTATGGCGGAAGTTGTTTCCCGAAAGATGTTCAGGCTTTAGCTAAATCGTCTAGTGAAGCAAAATACGACTTCAAAATTTTGAATGCTGTAATGGACATTAATCAGTCTCAAAAGACCAGATTGATAGAAAAAGCTAAGCAACATTTTAACGGCGATCTTAAAGGAAAAACCTTTGCTATGTGGGGGCTTTCATTTAAGCCTTATACTGACGATATTCGTGAGGCTCCTGCGCTGTATAATATAGATGCGCTGCTGGCAGAGGGAGCAAAAATAAAGGCCTATGACCCTGAAGGGATGAAGAATGTAAGGGAAATAGTAGGTGATAAAATTGAGTTCTGTGTAGATGAGTATCATGCTGCTGAACAGGCTGATGCTATTTTTATCATGACAGAGTGGCCTATCTTTAGAACGCCTGATTTTGCTAAACTGAGCTCCATTGTAAATGGTAAGGTTATCTTTGACGGAAGAAACCTCTACGACCCTGTGGCAATGGCTGAACTTGAATATTCATATTATAGTATAGGAAGAAAAGATATTAATGGCTAAAAAAAGAATTCTCATCACTGGTGGAGCCGGCTTTCTCGGCTCCCATCTTTGCGATCGCTTTCTTAAGGAAGGATATTATGTAATCGCAATGGACAACCTAATTACTGGTAACCTCAAAAATATTGAACATCTGATGCATAGAGAGGACTTTGAGTTCTTTCATTGTGATGTCTCAAATTATGTTCATATTCCGGGTGAGCTGGATTATATTCTTCATTTTGCTTCACCTGCAAGCCCAATAGACTATTTAAAAATGCCTATTCAGACCCTGAAAGTGGGTTCTCTGGGAACACATAATTGTTTGGGGCTGGCAAGAGCAAAAGGAGCCAGAATACTGGTAGCTTCTACTTCAGAAGTTTACGGTGATCCTACTGTACACCCTCAGCAGGAAAGCTACTGGGGTAATGTAAACCCTATAGGCCCAAGAGGAGTCTATGATGAAGCTAAGCGTTTCCAGGAAGCTATTACTATGGCTTACCATACTTATCATAAACTGGAGACCAGAATCATCCGTATTTTTAATACCTATGGCCCTCGCATGCGCCTGAATGATGGTAGAGCACTTCCTGCCTTCTTGGGGCAGGCGCTTAGGGGTGAAGATCTTACTGTTTTTGGAGATGGCTCTCAAACGCGTTCATTCTGTTATGTAGATGATTTGGTAGAAGGCATATACCGTCTATTACTAAGCGACTACCCTTATCCTGTAAATATTGGTAATCCTGATGAAATATCTATCAAAGATTTTGCTGAAGAAATTATCAAACTTACGGGGACAGACCAAAAGATAATTTACAAGCCGCTTCCTCAGGATGACCCTATGCAGCGTCAGCCAGATATTACTAAGGCTAAAGAGATTTTGGGCTGGGAGCCTAAAGTATCCAGAGCTGATGGCTTAAAAATTACTTACGACTTCTATAAAAACCGCGAAGAAGATGTCTAAGCACTCTTCAAAAGTTATTGTAACAGGTGGAGCCGGCTATATCGGCTCTCATACTGTTGTTGAACTGGTAAATGCAGGCTATGAACCTATTATAGTAGATAATTTTGTAAACGCAGAAAAATCTGCTATTCAGGGAATAGAGACCATTCTTGAACGTAAAGTAACAGTGTACGAAGGAGACTGTGCTGATCATGACTTTATGAAAGGAGTTATTGCTCAGGAGTCTGATATCGTAGGTTTAATCCATTTTGCGGCATATAAGGCCGTAGGCGAATCTGTAAAAAAACCACTCAAGTATTACAGGAACAATACTGATAGCTTGCTAACCTTGCTAGAGTTGATGGTAGAGCACAATATCCATCATATTGTATTTTCCTCCTCTTGCACCGTATATGGTCAGCCAGATAAACTTCCGGTTACAGAAGAAAGCCCTAAAAAACCAGCGGAATCCCCTTATGGAAATACCAAACAAATTTGTGAAGAAATTTTAGAAGACTGTGTTAACAGTGAAATGCCGGTAAATGTGGTGGCACTGCGCTATTTTAACCCTATTGGGGCACATGTTTCTGCTCAAATTGGTGAACTGCCATTAGGTGTACCTAACAACTTGGTGCCATTTGTAACCCAGACTGCTGCAGGTATCAGAGAAAAACTGACAGTCTTTGGAAACGATTATAACACACATGATGGTACATGTCTGCGCGACTACATTCATGTAGTAGACCTGGCAAAAGCTCATGTAAGTGCTCTGAATTATCTGGGTAAAAAATCAGAAGCTAGTACTTATAATGTATTTAATATTGGTACGGGCACCGGAAGTACAGTACTTGACGTAATCAATACGTTTGAAGACGTTAATGATATTAAACTTAACTATACAATTGGCCCCAGAAGAGCTGGTGATGTAGAAAAGGTATATGCCAATGTAGACTATGCCAATACTGAACTCAACTGGAAGGCTGAGCTAAGCCTTGCTGATGCGCTGAAAGATGCTTGGAGATGGCAACTTAGCCTCAAAAAAGACTAAGTTAATTGCCTTAAGTACAGCTGAATAGTGTTTTCCAGTCCTAAATAAAGGGCATCACAAATTAAAGCATGACCAATGGATACCTCGTCTAAAAAAGGTATCCTTTCTTTTAAATACTTTAAGTTATCCAGGTCCAGGTCATGGCCTGCGTTGAGCTCCAACCCTAGCTCATGAGCCTTTTCTGCAGTAGCCACATATGGTGCTACAGCTTTCTCTTTGTCTTTGTGGTAACCTTTAGCGTAGCTTTCTGTATAAAGTTCTACCCTGTCACAGCCAATGGCTGCGGCTCCCTCTGCCATCTTGGGGTCGGGGTCTATAAAAATAGAGGTGCGAACGCCAAAACTTTTTAGCTCACGAATTACTTCTACCAAAAAATCTTTCTCTTTAAATGTATCCCAGCCTGCGTTTGAAGTAATAGCTTCAGGGGGGTCAGGAACCAGGGTTGCTTGTGCAGGACGAGCTTCCGCGATAATATTCATGTATCGCTCGTCGGGGTAGCCCTCAATGTTAAATTCAGTGCTAATAGCCTTTTTAAGGTCAAACACATCTGCTCGGCGAATATGTCTTTCGTCAGGGCGGGGGTGTACAGTAATACCCTGTGCCCCAAAGCGCTCCGCATCCAATGCCACCTTTACTAAATCTGGATTATTACCCCCACGGGAATTTCTAAGCGTGGCGATCTTGTTGATATTAACGCTAAGCTTCGTCATTGCTGCTGTTTTGTGTAAATTGCCTCCAATTTATAAAATTATTATCAATCCAAACTGTTTTCACTATGAGTTTGAAATCACAAATAGATCAGGATATAAAGCAGGCCATGCGAGATAAAGACCAGGATGTACTGCGTACTTTAAGAAGCATCAAATCGTTAATTTTGTTAGCAGAAACAGAAAAAGGAGGAGGACCTGAAATTACAGAAGCTGACGAAATGAAGCTTCTTACTAAAGCGGCCAAACAAAGAAAAGAGTCGCTGGAAACTTTTAATGAGCAGGGTAGAGATGACCTGGCTGCCAAAGAAAAAACAGAGTTAGAGATTATTGAGCGTTATTTGCCTAAGCCTATGACTGAGGATGAAGTTAAACAGGTATTAGAAAAAATTATTGCCGAAGAAGGCGCCAGCGGCATGAAAGATATGGGCAAAGTGATGGGAAGAGCTACCTCCGAACTAGCCGGGCGTGCAGATGGTAAGCAGATCTCTAACTTAGTAAAACAGTTACTTAACTAACCAGCAATATATTGAGCATTTGGGACTTTGTAATACTGGTAATTCTACTGGCAGGTGCTTACCGAGGTTTTCAAAAAGGTTTGTTGAGAGAGGTAGTAGGCATTATAGCTCTTGTAGCAGGAGTAATAGGAGCTGTACAATGGATGCCTCAGGGCATTACATTTCTTTCAGAAACTTTTGATACCCAGTCTGAACTACTACCTGTATTTTCGTTTTTTCTTATATTTATCGCTATTGTCATAGTTATTTCTTTGGCAGGAAGATTGATAAAGTTAGCTATAGACCTAACACCTATAGGCTTTATTGATGGTATTGGTGGAGCCCTTTTAGGGATGCTTAAATGGGCACTGGGAGTCAGTGTGGTTTTATGGGTACTGGATGCTGCACAACTCGGCCTGCCCGAAGGAGAAGAAAACAACGTAGTTTACAATAATGTAAAAAGTGTAGCTCCTTATGTTTTTAATAACTTAAGCGAGTGGTCGCCCATAGTAGCCGAAATGATCAGAAAAATACAGGAAATCTTTTCTGAAATTGAGTGGTAGTGCAGTAAAATGGGTTAAAAAAATTATAATTGTTAACACTACCTATCAGCACAGCGTTAATAGTACATAAGTGAATATCTTTATTACATTTAACGCTTAAATTTGAAAAATCTAATTTAATTGAACCGGTAAATTAATAAACTGCTATCAATGGCATTTACAGTACATAATAGAAATGGGTTTAAGTACCTGGACGAAGGAGAAGGCGAAGTGATGGTGTTGTTACACGGGCTGTTTGGCGCGCTGAGTAACTGGGATGATGTAGTCAATAAATTTTCTGAAAGTTATCGGGTGATGATCCCGCTACTGCCTGTATATGAAAAGTCTTCCAGAAAAGAAGGGGTAATTGGACTGACCCGTTTTCTAGAAAGGTTCGTTGATGAGATGGAGCTTAACCATATGACCATCATGGGTAATTCTTTGGGTGGCCATATTGCATTAATATATACCATTAATAATCAGGAGAAAGTAGATAGGCTTATTCTTACGGGTAGCTCTGGATTATTTGAAAATTCAATGGGTGGTTCTTTTCCAAAAAGAGGAAGCTATGCCTATATTAAAGAACGCGTTGAGTATACTTTTTACGATCCGGCTACGGTTACCAAAGAGTACATAGACGAAGTATTTGAAACCACAACCAGCATCTCTAAATGTATGGCTATTGTGGGTATTGCAAAGTCAGCTCAGCGACATAATTTGGCAAATGAATTACATAAAATTAAAGTGCCTACGCTTTTAGTCTGGGGTCTTAATGATACGATTACTCCCCCGCTGGTAGCGCATGACTTCAATCGTCTGATACCAAACTCTAAGCTGCGGTTTATTGACAAATGCTGCCATGCTCCTATGATGGAGAACCCAGAAAAGTTCAACGCAATTCTGGAAGCGTTTCTAGAAGAAAAAACATTAGTATGATTGCTAAAGACCTCATAAACCCTATTATACCTGCACTCAAAGTTAGTGATGATATAGCGCGTGCTTCTTCACTAATGGACGACTATAGGTTGTCTATGCTGCCGGTATTGGAAGAAGAGCACTTTCGTGGATTTATCCACGAAGATGCTTTGTACGATGACATATTTGATAAACCTACTTTGGGTGACTATCCGCTCATTACCAACGGATGCAGTGTAAGGCAAGAGCAGCATTTTTACGAAGTAGTAAAAGTTGCAAGCGAATGTCAGAATGGATTGGTGGCAGTGTTGGATAGCGAAGAGAATTTTCTCGGTGTAATTACCGCAGAAGATTTGGTGCAAAATTTTGCTAAAACAATAGCGGTACAGTCTAGTGGAAGTATTATAGAGCTATCATTAAAACATATAGACTACTCCCTCGCTGAGATTACTCGGCTGATAGAGGCAGAAAATGCTAAAGTAATGGGCTGCTTTTTAAACAGTGACGAAAAAGATGATACCCTAATTAACGTCACTTTCAAGCTGGATAAAAAGAACGTAACTCATATTATTGCCACTCTTAAAAGGTTCAACTATCAGGTGGTACGAGTAATACAGGAAGAAAATATGGTTTCTTACGAAAAAGAAAGATTAGATGCTCTTATGAAATACCTCAGTATTTAATATCTGTTTTCTTACCTTTGGTTCTAAAGAACGCCTAACAAACCTATGAAAATTGCTATTCATGGAAGGAAAGTGAACCAAGATAGCCTTCCTTACATAAAAATTTTGCTGGATACCCTGAATAGCAAACAGGTAGAAATTTACATTTCTGATATACTTTTTAATCTTCTTAAACATACTACAATAAGCCTAAGTGCTTGCCAGGCCTACAAAAGTTTCGAAGGAGTTCCTCAGGTAGACTATAGCATTAGTATTGGTGGAGATGGTACCTTGCTGGAAACAGTAACACACGTTGGTAAGAGCGAAATACCAATCTTAGGAGTCAATACCGGGAGGCTGGGCTTTTTGGCTACTGTAGCGCAGGATCATATTGAAGAGGCAATAGACCTGCTTTGCAGGCAAGAGTTTTATAATGATCACCGCACTTTGCTGAAGGTAGAGGCCAAAACACCGATAGCAGAAGGTCTCAACTTTGCCCTTAATGAGTTTACGGTCATCAAAAAAGATACCTCTTCTATGATAATTGTACATGCCTATATAGATGGCATGTTTTTAAACTCTTATTGGGCAGATGGGTTAATCGTATCAACACCTACAGGTTCTACAGGTTACTCATTAAGCTGTGGTGGTCCGGTAGTATCTCCACAATCAAGCAACCTGATAATTACGCCAGTAAGTCCTCACAACCTTACGGTGCGTCCTTTAGTGGTTTCTGACGATAGTGTGATCACCTTAAAAGTAGAAAGTAGGAGTGAAAACTTTTTATTATCTTTGGATTCAAGGTCTTACACAATTAATACCTCTACTGAGTTAACACTCCAGAAGAGTAGTCATAAAGTAAAGCTGGTTAAATTTAGTGACAATGACTTCTTAAATACTCTGCGGCAAAAACTCAACTGGGGGTTAGATGTAAGAAATTAATTTTGATAGAGTTTGCCTTCAGAGTAAATTACTGTATCTAACAGTTTAAGTTTGGATCAAGTGCTAAAGCATATTCAAATGCAAAAAATTTATAAACTAACCTGTCTGCTCTTTATTTTCCTGTTTGTGTATGCTCAAGAGGCTGATGCACAGGATAGACGTAGAAAAAGACAATACCGTAGTCAGAACAGCCGAATGGCAAAATTTCGTGGAGACAAGCTGGTTTTCGCAAATGCCAAACAGTACCTTACCCTGGGTGTTTCCCTAAATGCCCTTAACTATTTTGGAGACATTGCTCCTAAAAGTAGTTTGTTAAGTACTGATATTGCCTTTACCAGACCTGGTATAGGTATTTCTTCCAGTGTAAGGTTAGGCTCTTCATTAGCAGTAAGAGCCGCTTTTATGTACGGAAGGCTGAGTAGTAACGATTACGAAGTTTCAGATCCAAATGATGGTGACGCTATATATCGCTATGCACGGAATTTACAGTTCAGAAACAATATCAAAGAACTTTCTGTAGTTGGTATTTACGATATATTTGAAAACCCCTACTCTGTTATCATGAGGTTAAACTTTACCCCTTATGTTTTTGCAGGTTTGGCGGCATTTCATCATAATCCTAAAGGCTTAGTGCCTGAGGAGTCTTATGTTTACGGAGAGGCCAGGAGTGTGCCTGAGGCTGGTGAGTGGGTAGCACTTAAAGACTTACAAACTGAAGGTAAGAGCTATAGCAACTTTAGCTTTAGCGTGCCTGTAGGTGCCGGTGTTAGGTTTAGAGTAAATCAGGTACTAGACCTTGAAGCTGAATTCAACTATCGCTTTCTGTTTACCGATTATCTGGACGATGTTAGTACTGACTTCGTAGACAAAGGAACTTTAAGTAGTGAGTTAGCCAAAGTCATGTCAGATCGCTCTCTGGAGCAGGTTGAGGTAGTTTCTGGTGATAATAGATTTGATGCATTGGTAAACAGTGAAAAAGTAAACACCAGTAACTTACCTAGCTACACCGGTGCAGATGGGCAGACCTATGTGCATTTACCCGGTTACGGACAAGCGGGAGCAAAAAGAGGAGACCCGAATGATAATGATATATTTGTAACAACTACCATCAGGGCAGTTTTTATGATAGGTCCGAGCCCTTTCAAGAGGTCAGGGTTCAGACGCAGATAAATTACAAGGGCTACACTAAAATGTAGCCTTTTTTGCTATTTTACCTACCGCAGTATACCAAATCTGTTTTTACCGAGTTATTAAAATAAATCAATTACTAAATAAATAAATTCACTTGTTTTACCCTGATCAGTTTGTGATGCCGAATAAAAGTAAATGTTGGGCAGGGCTATTAATTTTAATGTTTCTGCTTTGCGAAACATCCGCTTTTGCGCAAAAGAATGAGGTAGGTTTTGGTTTAGGGGCTTTCAACTATACGGGGGACCTTGCTCGCCAAATCAAAGCAAAAAACTTTCAGCCAGGTCTAAATTTGCATTATAGAAGAAACATAAGTGATGCTGTTAGCCTGAGAGGTGGGTTTACCGGAGGCTGGCTATACGGAGATGATGAAACTCCATATGATGTTCAAGCTCAAATGAGAGATACCAGCTTTAGCAGAGGTGTAGTAGAACTCTCTGCGGTCATGGAGTACCACTTTTTGGACTATAAAGAAAACATTAATCTGCTTCGGTGGACTCCTTACTTCTTTATTGGAACAGGCGTAGCCTTTTTCAGCCGTTCTGAAGAAAGCACCGAAGAATACAGCAATGTGCAATTAGTAGTGCCTTTTGGAGTAGGCTTTAAGTATATTGTAAATCCCCGTTGGCAGTTAGCTATTGAAGGTGGCGTAAGAAAAACTTTCTTTGATTATATAGATAATACTTCCGAAGGTGACCTGAGAGTAAAAGATTATCAATACGGCAATAAGTACGATAACGATTGGTACTACTATGCCGGTGTTACCCTCAGTTATACCTTTTATACCATCCCTTGCCCCTATATGTTTAATTAGGTTGGGCTTCCGTAGAAAAAAATAGTCCTATTTTGTAACTTGCAACCTAATTTGCATAGAGATCGCATGAAAGATAAATTAGACCATAACAATTTGCCCGCGCATATTGCCGTTATAATGGACGGAAATGGCCGGTGGGCAAAGAAACAGGGGGCAGCGAGAGTGTTTGGACATCAGAATGCTATTGAAGCTGTGAGAGAAGTTACGGAAGGCTGTGCTGAACTGGGCGTAAAGTATCTTACTCTATATGCATTTTCTACTGAAAACTGGGGGCGCCCTAAAATTGAAGTTGAAGCCCTGATGCAGTTGCTGGTAACTACAATTAACAGTGAAGTAGATACCCTGATGAAAAATAATGTAAGCTTAACGGCTATAGGTGACATTGATAGCCTGCCTGGCGACTGTAAGCAGAAATTAAAAGAAGCAATCGAACTTACCAGTGGCAATACAGGTTTAACTCTAATATTAGCGCTTAACTACAGCGGTCGCTGGGAGATATTGCAGGCAGCTAAACAAATGGCCGAAATGGTAGAAAGCGGTAAGCTTGACGCTACCCAGGTAAGCCAGGAACTATGGGAAAGCCTGCTTAGCACTAAAAATATACCTGATCCAGAACTATTAATACGTACCAGCGGAGAGATGCGGGTAAGCAACTTCCTGCTTTGGCAGATTGCCTATACTGAGCTCTATGTAACGCCGGTATTATGGCCCGACTTTAGAAGAGAACATTTACACGAAGCTATACTTGCCTATCAACAAAGAGAGAGAAGATTTGGCAAAATCAGTGAGCAAGTGAAATCTTAGCACTCAAATGAAGAAACTACCTTTACTATTAACCGCAATATTCTACATCGCTGTAGAAACCATCGCGATAAACTCCGCAAGTGCTCAGATAGGTCTAGGAAGAAGAGGGAGGACTCAAGTTCAGCAAAGCCAGAATGTTGACTACACCGACCCAAAAGAGTACGAAATCGCTGAAATTTCTGTAGCTGGTGCTAAGGTGCTTAACGAGAATGCACTCATCTCGCTTTCAGGCCTGGAGGTTGGCGACAGAGTACTCATTCCCGGTCCGGAAATAAGTGATGCCATCAAAAAGCTGTGGAAGCAAAAAATACTGGGAGATATAAGTATTTCTTATAGCAAAATAGAAGGTGACAAAATTCATCTGATCATTGAGCTCGCCGAAAAGCCCCGCCTCAGTAAAATTAACCTCAATGGTGTTAACAGCAGCCAGGAAACTGAAATTACAGACGACCTCAAACTAATTCGCGGACAAATAGTAGACGATGCGCTAATAAATAGAGCAAAAAATACGGTGTCTAGCTTCTTTGTAGATAAAGGTTATCTGAATGTGGAGGTAGATGTAACACGGGAGATGGATACCTTACTAACCAACAACATGGTGCTCAACATCAATGTTGACAAAAAAGATAAGGTTAAAATCAAAAGGATCAACTTTATAGGTAATGATGTCTTCAGCGAAAAGAAGATTGAAGGCAAAATGAAGAATACTAATGAAAAAGTACGCTTCACACTGGTTGAGGATTTAATTGACAGACTGGTACATTTCAGGTTTAAGAAAGCCTTTACTTTCCTTACCAAACAAAAAGATCCAGTTACCTTTCCAGAGGCTAAAGAGTATCTTGATGAGCATGTAAAGCTTAACTTTTTTAATGGCTCTAAATTTATTGAGGCAGACTATGAGGCTGATAAGCAGGCTATCATAGATTTTTATAATTCTAAAGGTTACCGCGATGCTGCTATTGTTTCTGATAGTATATACCGCTCTGGTGAGAGTACCATTAATATAGACATTACCGTAGACGAAGGACAGCGTTATTATTTCCGCGATATTATCTGGAGTGGAAACTATATATATGAAGACGAGGCGCTAGCCAGGGTACTGGGAATACAAAAGGGTGATGTATACGATCTGGAAAATCTGAATAAAAGGCTCAACTTTAACCCTACTGGTAATGATGTGAGCTCTTTATATATGGATAATGGTTACCTCTTCTTTAATGTACAACCTGTAGAGGTAAGTGTAGAAGGAGACTCTATAGACGTAGAAATGCGTGTTTTTGAAGGTGAACAAGCTACCATTTCAAAAATCATTATTAAAGGTAACGATCGTACAAACGACCATGTAATTCGTCGTGAAATCCGTACAGTGCCTGGGCAAAAATTTAGCAGAAGTGATCTTATTCGTACGCAGCGTGAACTTTCTCAGTTAGGCTATTTTGATCCAGAGCAAATTGGTATCAACCCAATACCTAATCCTGCGGAAGGCACAGTAGATATAGAGTATAAGTTAGTAGAAAGACCTAGCGACCAGATAGAGCTGTCTGGAGGTTGGGGAGGTTACTACGGTTTTGTAGGAACACTTGGTTTGGTATTTAATAACTTCTCGGTAAGAAATATCCCTCATTTTGACCGCTGGCGTCCGCTTCCTGTAGGTGATGGACAAAAATTATCACTTAGAATACAGTCAAGTGGTAGAGTGTTCCAAAGCTACTCGGCTACTTTCTCTGAGCCTTGGCTGGGAGGTAAAAAACCTCAGAACCTGACTATTGGTTTGTCTCGCACCATTTCTAATCCGGGCGCAGCACGTTTTAGTTATTTTGGTAGCAGTTCTATTGAACAGTCAATTAAAATTACTAATGCCAGCATAGGTATAGGTAGAAGAGTAAAATGGCCGGATGACTTTTTTACTATTAGCAATACAGTACAGTTCCGCCAGTACGACTTGTTCAACTACAATTTAGGTATTGGTATCTCAAATGGTAGTTTCAATAATATTTCGTTATCCAATGTCATTGCCAGAAATAGTATAGATAGTCCGATGTTCCCTCGTAGTGGTTCTTCTATTTCATTAGAAGCAAGCTTTACCCCTCCTTATTCGCTCTTCAAAGATCTGGATTATAGTACGATGGAACCCAACGAAAGATATAAATTCTTAGAGTATCATCGCTGGATGTTTGATGCCAAATATTATATGCCACTTGCCAATAATCTGGTGCTGAATATGAACATGCACTTTGGTTTGTTTGGCTCCTACGGGGCGGGTATCAACTCACCATTTGAACGCTTTACTATGGGTGGCGCGGGTATGGCAGGCCAACAGTTTATTGTGGCGCAGGAGCTGATAGGTTTAAGAGGTTACCCAGATAATAGAATAGAGCCCGAAGATCCTGAAACAGGTGTAGATGGTGGTATCGCTTACAACAAATACTCGCTGGAGTTGCGTTACCTTATTTCTCCTAACCCCTCAGCTACTATATATGTACTAGGCTTTGTTGAAGGTGGTAACAACTTCTCAGAATATAATAAGTACAACCCGTTTGATCTTTATAAATCTGCCGGTGTTGGTGCCCGTATTTTTATGCCTGCCTTTGGTTTGCTGGGAATTGACTGGGGTTATGGCTTCGACGAACTGGCTATACCTGGCCAGGAAGTTCGTCCTCCCGGACCGGAATTCCATTTCCGTATAGGACAACAAATCAGATAATTTACATAAAAGAATGTATAAGGCACACCTTTTGATGTAATATTATGGTGATTAAATACAAAAAAATATTCGGCTTACCGTTACTTTTAGTAACTTTGTGCGCCACTTTGATAAGCAATTCTGCCAGTGCGCAGAAGTTTGGCTATATTAATTCTGATTTTGTGCTGGAAAAAATGCCGGAATATCAGGAGGCTCAGTCCCAGATAGATCAGTTGGCTGCCGAATGGCAAACTGAGATACAGGGCAAGCAGCAGGAAATTGATGAGATGTATAGCGAACTTAAGGCAGAAGAGGTATTGCTTACGGAAGAAATGCGTAAAGAGCGACTAGAAACTATCCATCAAATGGAAGGTAAGCTCAAAGAATATACCCAAAAGGTGTTTGGTTTTGAAGGTCTTTTCTACTTAAAAAAGAAAGAACTGATAAAACCAGTTCAGGATCAGGTGTTTGAAGCTGTAGAAAAAGTGGCGAATCAGCACAAACTTCAAATTGTATTTGATAAGTCTGGAGATATGGTGATGATTTATACCGACCCTATCCATGACTATACGGACTATGTTTTAGATGAATTAGGTTTAGGTGATTCGGAAGACGTAATAAGATAAGCGAAATACGATCATTACTAGTTCTATCATTTGTATAATTGGTTTAGTAATTAATTGAATAAATAAAAATAGAATGAAGCTTAAAACTCTATTTGTTAGCGCAGTACTAATGCTGTTCACTCTAGGTGTACAGGCACAGGATAACCTAAAAATCGGATATGTAGATACTGAGTATATCCTCACCCAAATGCCAGAGGCAAAACAGATTCAGTCAGAACTACAGGCCTACCAGCGTCAGTTGATGAACAAAATTAATGCTACTATGCAGGGTTTCCAGCAGCAATATCAGGAGTATCAGCAGGGCGCTGCTACTATGACTGAGCAGGCTCGCCAAGAAAAAGAGCAAGAATTACAGGGCTTGCAACAGCAAATTCAGCAAGATCAGCAGGATGCCCAGCTTTCTCTTCAGCGCAAAGAAGCAGAACTTCTTGACCCTGTATACAAAAAAATTCAGTCTAATATTGATAAAGTAGCTGAGCAAAACGGATACACACATATATTCAGCTCAAACATTGCAGGAAACCCTATACTGCTATATGTAAAAAATCAGGAAGACAATGATGTGTCTGATAAAGTGCTGGAGGCTATGGGCATTACCCCTACTCCTAGCAATAGTCAGGGAAGCAACTAAAAATACCAGTACACAGTACGAGAAGCCGGGCCTATGGTCCGGCTTTTTTTATGACTAAACTTTGCATTAGTGGAGGCTAAGTAAAAGTACGTATCAATTAGAGAGATTGTAATTAGAGGATAATATTGCGCTTAGTTTTTAATTTTTTGTACTTAGCTTTATATTGAGTGTCAAATTTTTTGCGTAGAATGCGAGCCATACTGAGCTAACTGCAAATATTTGTATGCTGCTACTTTTGAGTAGGTAAGGAAGGTATCAGCTAAAAAATATTATGCAGTAGAGTCTACAGCATTTAATTTGTTAATTATCTCTTGAATTTGATAAATTGTAGTAAACCGTAAATAACCTAAACCTACACTCTAATGAATGAAAATATCAATAAAAACGCTCTGTTCTTCGGGAGCTGTTTTGCCCTCATCACAACTGCTTTCTCTTTTTCAATAAGAGCAGGTATACTTCCTGAATTAGGAAATGAATTTGGCCTTACTGCTGAACAACTAGGTTTTATCAACTCTATGTGGTTTTTGGGATTCCCTATCTCAATGATTATCGGAGGTTTGGTATATCATACCTTTGGTCCTAAAAACATCATGACAGTAGCCTTCATCTCTCATACATTGGGTATCATCTTAACCATTTATGCAGGAGGTTATACAGGCTTACTCGTTTCTACCTTATTTATTGGATTTGGTAATGGCTGTACCGAAGCTGCCTGTAATCCATTAATTGCAGATATGTATTCGGGTGTAACCATGAATAAGATGCTCAACCGCTTTCATATGTGGTTTCCAGGCGGTATAGTACTAGGGTCGCTGCTTTCTAAATTTATGACAGATTTTGGTATGGGTTGGGAGATGCAAATGTGGGTAATTATGATCCCTACAGTAATATATGCAGTATTGTTCTTTGGTAAAGTATTCCCTAAACCACAAGTAGAAGGCGCTACCTCATTAAAGGAAAACTTTAAAGCAATGCTTACCCCCGTTTATCTTTTCCTGTTTGTGTGTATGTCTTTAACTGCGATATCTGAATTTGGTCCACAGCAGTGGGTAAATATTATTATGAGTAGTAGTGGAGCTGAGCCGATGATCATACTGGCACTTACTACAGGTATGATGGCAGTAGGTAGGTTCTTCGCAGGCCCTGTAGTAGGTAAACTTGGTCAAACAGGTGTTTTGCTGGGTTCCGCTATTATAGCAACTATTGGTGTATATATGTTTAGTGTAGTTACGGGGCCTTTGGCATATGTAGCGGCAATAGTTTTTGCTTTAGGTGTATGCTACTTCTGGCCAGTAATGGTAGGTGCTGTTGCACAGCGAGTACCATTGAGTAGTGCATTAGGTATGTCTGTAATTGGTGGGGTGGGAATGTTCTCTACATCCATATGGCAGCCTATCATCGGAAGCTGGATAGATAGTTCACGTGCTGAGTACGTAGCGGAAGGCCTTACAGGAAATGCTCTTGAACTGGCTGCCGGACAAGAGACTCTGGAGAAAATGATCACCTTCCCAGCTATACTAATCGTATTATTCACTATCTTCTTCTTCTGGCAGAAAAATTCCAAGAAAAAAGATAAGGTGCCTACTGAAGTAAGTTCATTAGAGCCTAGCGCATAAAATCCAGAATTTTAAAATAAGGTATTAATTAAGCAGCCCTAAAAGGGCTGCTTTTTTTATGTAATAAATGCAGAACTAAAGAAGTATTAACAATTCATCATAGAAGTTGAAATGCTGAATGATTAATAAATTTTTTAAAATAGGGTTGATTTTATTGTCATAATACGATTCTTTCAGTAATATTAACGTTAGCGTGAAAACTGTCTAATGAGAAGGCTGAAAAGGATGATTGTCTTTCTTGCAAGGAAAAGGTCAAAACGTTAAGTTTTTTAAATAAAAATTAACCTTTTACTCTTCTTCAAAAGCAAAAAATGACAAGATTCTTAAAAGTCGTCAAAAGTAGGTAGTACTGAATTTCACTATTAATCAACATAATAAAACAACTATGATGAGAATTTCTACAGGATGTAGGCTATTACTGAGCCTATTCCTGAGTGTAGCGGTAAGTACATTGCTCTATGCTCAAGAAAAAACAGTAACAGGTACAGTCACCGACCTTGAAACGGGTGAAGCCCTCCCTGGAGTTAACATTTTGGTTAAAGGTACTACCCAGGGTACAGTAACTGACATAGAAGGAAGCTACCGTATCTCTGTCCCTAGTGATGCTACAACACTAGTGTTTTCTTCTATCGGTTACTCTACAGAGGAAGTAGCTATTAATAACCAAAACACGATTGATCTGGCTTTAGCTGCCGATGTGCAAGCACTGAGCGAAATTGTGGTAACTGGTTACTCTACTGAAGAAAGAAAAGATGTAACTGGTGCAGTTAGTACAGTAGAAGCTGAACAACTACAGGCTGTACCCTCAGGTAACGTAGAGCAGCAGTTGCAAGGTCGTGTTTCTGGTGTAACGGTAATCACTAACGGCCAGCCCGGTACTACCAGTATTGTCCGTGTTCGTGGTTTTGGCTCTTTTGGTGGTAATGACCCACTCTACATTGTGGATGGAGTTCCGGTAGAGTCTACTAACTTTTTGCAGCCAGACGATATTGAAACTACCACCGTACTAAAAGATGCGGCGGCAGCTTCTATCTATGGAGCCAGAGCAGCCAATGGTGTAATTGTTTACACCACTAAAAAAGGGAAAAAAGGAAGTGGCCTTAAAGTTAGCTATGATGGCGTAACTGGTGTTACCATGCCTAACAATGGACAGGAGAAGCTTTCCCCTCAGGAAGAAGCTGACTGGACATGGCAGGCATTTCGTAATACTGCTTGGCAGCTGGGCGAAGATCCGGTGTTTGACCACCCTCAGTTCGGTACAGGCCCCAACCCCATTTTACCAGACTATATTAACGTAGGTGGAACGCCCGGCGTAATAGGAAGTGTAGACCTGGAAGCAGAAAGAGCAAATTACAATATAGACCCTGCAGCAGGATCAATTTATCAGGTAGTGAGAGCTAATAAAGAAGGAACAGATTGGTATGACGCCATTACCAGACCCGCTATGCTTAACCGGCATAACCTTAGCTTTGCTGGAGGAACAGAGAGAAGTGCCTTCTATGTGAGTTTAGGCTTTCAGGATCAGGAAGGTATATTGCTTAATCAGCGTTTGAAAAGATATACATTTCGTGTAAACTCAGAGCATAACCTTACTGATAGAATCCGAATAGGAGAAAATATCCAGATGACTTACTACTCTGTCCTGGGACTGACTGGTGGCGGTGGAGGTCGTGGTGCTGCAGGTTCTGAAAACGATATTAACCTGGCTTACCGTATGCCGGCGATCATTCCTATCTATGATGAGTACGGTGGATATGCGGGTACAGCGGCAACCGGATTTAACAACCCCAGAAACCCGGTAGCAAACAGAGATCGTCTTGCAGATAACGAAGGCTACAATATTTTAGGCTTTGGCAACATTTATGGAGAGGTAGATATTATTGATGATCTGACCTTCCGCTCCAGCATAGGTGGGGGGTACAATAACTACTACTTTAACTCATATGGGCCGCCACAGTACGAAAACTCAGAGAACAACTCTACATTCAACTATAATGAGAGTGCTGGCTCATTCTTAAACTGGACGTTTACCAACACTTTGCGGTATAGCAAAGAGTTCAACCGTCATTCACTAAACTTTTTAGTAGGTGCAGAAGCAATAGACGTAGGTTCTGGAAGAAACATTAGTGGTAGTGGTCAAAACCCTTCATTCTCTGATCCTAACTATATTACGCTTACCAATACCAGTAACAGAATTGTTAATAGTAACTATGTTAGAGGGGTAAGGTTCTTCTCATACTTTGGTAGTGCTAAATACATTTATGATGATAAATACATCATTAATGGTGTAATCAGAAGAGATGGTTCTTCTCGCTTTGGTACCGAGAACCGTTTTGGTATTTTCCCCGCCTTCTCTGCGGCATGGAGAATCAGTGAAGAAAACTTTATGATGGGCGTGTCTTTTATAGACGATTTGAAAATCCGTGGTGGATATGGCGAAATGGGTAACTCAAACAATGTAGACCCATACAACCAATACAGCCTCTTTGCCGCTAATCTGGCCAGATCTTTTTATGATATTGGCGGTACTAACGGAAACGTAACAGAAGGTTTCTTCAGAAGTAGAGTAGGTAACCCGAATGCCAAATGGGAAACAGCAGTTACTTCAAACATTGGTTTTGATGGTTCATTCTTTGGTGGTGCTCTGGATTTAGTAGTGGACTTCTGGAGAAAAGATACTGAAGGTCTGCTTTATAACCTTCCTCTTCCTGACGTAACTGGACCTCAGGCCTCTTCTCCAGCAGTGAATATCGCTGATATGAGAAACGAAGGTATAGACATTCAGGTAATTACCAGATCGGAGCTGGCAACAGACCTGAATCTGGAACTAACAGCTACTGCTTCATTCCTTAAGAATGAAATTGTAAGCATTGCTCCTGGAGTTCCCTTCTTTGAAGGTGGAGGCACAAGATTTGGAAACGTAGTACGTAACCAGCCCGGCCGCCCTATGTCATCGTTCTTTGGGTATAAAGTGGTAGGGCTTTACCAGGATCAGGCAGAAGTTGATAACTCTCCTGAGCAATTAGGTAAAGGCGTAGGCCGCTTTAGATATGCGGACCTTAACAATGATGGAGAAATAACTCCAGATGACAGAACTTACTTGGGCGATCCTGTGCCTGACTTTAACGGTGGTCTAAACATAAAGCTTAACTACCGTAACTGGGAGCTGGAAACATTCCTACAGGTACAAGCTGGCTTTGAAAACTATCACTTTGCCAAGTGGTTCACTGACTTTTACCCTTCATTTACCGGAGCGGCTAAAGGTACTAACGTTAAGGATTCATTTGTACCTGAGGAACTTGGTGGTAATGGTGGAAACACTGTGCCTATCTACGAAAACGTATCTAACTTCAGTACTAATACACAGTCAAATTCTTACTATGTGGAAGATGGTAGCTATGCCAGATTAACCAACCTGCAGATAGGTTATAACTTCCCTGATACTATGCTGGAGCCAGTGGGTATAGAAAGACTAAGAGTATATCTACAGGCTACAAACCTCTTTACGATCACTAACTACTCTGGACTTGATCCAGGTGTGGGAGGACAAGCAGATACCAACTTTGGTATTGATATAGGTAACCCTCCTGTTACGCGTGGTTTCAACGTGGGTGTAAATCTAGGTTTTTAATAAACAGCCTTAAATAGAATCTAACATGAAAAATATATTTAGAAAGAAGATTACCTACCTTACTATCTGCGGGGTGTTATTTACGGCCGGAGCATGTAATGAGGATAAATTTTTGGACGTGCCCGTAACCGGGCAGGTTTCGGAGTCTCAGTTACTTACTGAAGATGGACTCAATGGCTTATTAATTAGCGTATATGCTGCACTAAATGGAGATACTAACTTAGGCTGGTTTAGTGGGCAAGCTAACTGGCTGTGGGGAAGTATACGTGGAGGAGATGCTAACAAAGGATCGGATGCGGGTGACTTCAATACAATTACACCATATGCTCGGTTTGAGCAAACCCCAACTGACCCCTTAGCTCCTAACAAGTGGAGAGGAAGTTACGAGGGAATTTCTCGTGCTAACATCTTCTTAAAAAACCTGGCACTATCTGAAGACCTGTCAGACGAACAAAAGACAGCGCTGGAGGCTGAAGGTAGATTTTTAAGAGGACTCTACTATTTTGAGCTACGTAGAACGTTCCTCAATGTACCGTGGATTGATGAAACCATGACTGATGCCGAGGCTGCTTTAGTCACTAATACTGCTGAAATATGGCCTAATATTGAAAGTGAGTTTCAGTTTGCTATGGATAACCTACCAGAAACACAAGACGAGGTAGGGAGAGTGAACAAATGGGCAGCGGCAGCTTTTTTAGCCAGAACTTATATGTATCAGGATAAATTTAGTGAGGCTAAGACGCTGTACGATAATATTATTGCAAACGGACAAACCTCAAATGGTTTAAAATATGGTTTGGTAGAAAATTTTGAAGATGTCTTCAAAGGACCAAATGAGAACCATCAGGAAAGTGTTTTCGCTTTTCAGGCAGCAGCCAATACCGGAGATATTAACAATACCAACCATGAGATAGCAATGAACTATCCATACAACACTGGGCCTTCTGGTCCAGGTGAGTGCTGTGGTTTCTTTCAACCCAGCTTTGAGTTGGTCAATTCATACCGTACCAATAGCGCTGGACTCCCTCTGCTTGATGGATCTTACAACAGTGCGGCCAATGCAGTAAAGGATGACTATGGTCTGCTTTCTTCTCAGCCCTTTACTCCGGACCAGGGGCCGCTAGATCCTCGCCTGGATCACAGCATAGGAAGACGTGACATCATGTTTTTAGATTGGCAAAAGCACCCTGGTGACGCCTGGATTCGCGATCAGAGTTTTGCCGGGCCTTATACGCAAAAGAAATACTCTTACTATCAGGCCGATAAAGGTACCTATCAGGATGGAAGCTCATGGACTCCCGGCTACCACTCTATCAACTTTATGATTATGCGCTATGCAGATGTATTGCTGATGGCCGCCGAAGCTGAGATAGAAGTAGGAAGCCTGGAAAAAGCCAGAGAATATGTAAATATGGTAAGAGAGAGAGCAGGTAATAGTGTAGTTTTAGATCCTGATACAGAAGCACCAGCAGCTAACTACGTCATTGGTACTTACGATAGCCCATGGGCAAGTAAAGAAGAGGCAAGAAGAGCTGTTCGCTTTGAAAGAAAGCTGGAGCTCTCTCTTGAAGGACAAAGGTTCTACGATTTGGTACGTTGGGGAATAGCTGACTCTGTAGTAAACGCTTATCTGGACTACGAGGGCGGCAGGCTACAGACTAACCTGGGTGGTGCTACATTTACGGCTAACCAGGATGAGTACCTCCCTATTCCACAGTCTCAGATAGATCTACAGCAAGCAGAAGGCTCAGATGGGTCTAGCAGCGTACTGGTACAAAACCCTGGATACAATTAATTAAATTAAGGTTTAAGATACATAAATAAGTCAGGGCGGTTGTCCTGACTTATTTTTTATCAAGGCATGTAGCGCGCCTACTAGTTCTGTTTAGAGTAATTTGCATATACACATTTTGTTACTTCTGCTACTCATGTATATTTGTTACGAAGCAGAAGGGGCACTGGCCCCATGATGTCAGGCATTATAAATCGTCCACACGCCTGACCATTATCAGAATTCAGCTCAAAAACATTTCCTGATCCCCATGAAAATATTGACAAAACTATTGTACATAGCGCTTTGTACATCAATACTTTCTGCCTGTCAGAATAAAGAAGATACCCTGTTTCAATTATTATCTCCAGAAGAGTCTAATGTCCACTTCTCTAATAGAATTACAGAGAATGATACGCTTAATGTATTAACCGAAGAATATATTTACAATGGCGGCGGTGTAGGTATTGGAGACTTTAACAATGATGGTCTACAGGATATCTTCTTTTCTGGCAATATGGTTAATAATGCCCTTTACCTAAACCAGGGTAACCTGCAATTTAAAGACATAAGTGCACAGGCAGGTATTTTAGGTGAGCAGCGCTGGTGCTCTGGTGTAGCCGTAGTAGATATTAATTCAGATGGCTGGTTAGATGTGTATGTGTCGGCTACCCTGATTGAAGATAGCCTCTATAAAAAGAATCTACTGTATGTTAACCAGGGTGTTGGAGAAAACAATGTACCCAGTTTTATAGAGTCGGCAGAGACTTATGGTATAGCCGATACCGGCAACACTACTCAGGCTGCCTTTTTTGACTATGACCTGGATGGCGATTTGGACTTATACCTGCTTACCAATGTATTGGATAATCGCCTGCCCAGTAGTTATAGAACAAAAGTAACTGATGGTTCAGCAGTAAACAATGACCGCCTGTATCGGAATGAAGGTACAGGAGCTCACGGCCACCCGATCTTCAAAAATGTTAGTAAAGAAGCAGGCATCTTAGTAGAAGGCTTTGGCCTGGGAATTACAGTATCAGATATTAACCTGGATGGCTGGCCGGATATTTACATTACCAACGATTATTTAAGTAATGATTTACTCTATATCAACAATCAGGATGGCACATTTACCAATAAAGTAGCAGATTACCTCCGGCACCAGAGCTATTCTGCTATGGGTAACGATGTGGTGGATTTTAACAATGATGGCCTTGTGGATATTGTCGCACTGGATATGCTGCCGGAAACCAACGAGCGTAAAAAGCAGATGGCGGGCCCTAATAATTACACAACTTATATTAACAATGAGCGCTTTAACTTTCAGCATCAGTATGTGCGTAATACTATGCAGCTCAATAATGGCTTCATCAAAAACAGCGAGGGAAAATCTCACCCGGTATTTAGTGAAATTGGGCTGATGGCAGGAGTTTACCAAACTGACTGGAGTTGGACACCACTGGTAGCAGATTTTGATAATGATGGCTATAAAGATATGATCGTAACCAATGGTTTCCCTAAAGATGTGACCGATCGTGACTTTGCCAGCTACCGTAGCGGGCCTGCTGGTGCTGTAGCAGGCAACATGTACATGCACAATCTTATTCCGGTAGTTAAAATTTCTAACTACGCCTACAAAAATAATGGTGCGCAGCCTGACAGGGCGCTCACCTTCACCGATGTTACACGCCAATGGGGCTTAGACTTACCCTCTTTCTCTAATGGGGCGGCATATGCGGATTTAGATAATGATGGCGACCTTGATTTTGTTGTAAATAACATCAACGACAGTGCTTTTGTGTATCGTAATACGCTACACAACACAGAAGGTCAGGCCCCAAATTCTTTTTTAAGAGTAAAACTACAGGGCGCTACTAAAAATCCACTGGCTATCGGCACTAAAGTAGCCATTCACTATGGCGAAGGCGAAACTCAATATTTTGAAAACTCTCTTTACCGTGGCTATCTATCCAGTATGGAAGCTATAGCTCATTTTGGTCTGGGAGGACAAACAAAGATAGACTCTCTGCAAATCTACTGGCCTGATGGTAAGTATCAACTTTTAGAGAATGTAGAAGCCAACCAGGAGATAAAAGTGAAATACAGCGATGCTGGCGAACCCTCTGCCCCAGAAATTAATCGCGAGCTGCAATTTAAAACAAGCGAAACTACCTTCAGAAAAGCAAACGCCATCTATAACATTAATCTTAAACATCAGGAAGAGGACAGAATAGACTTCAACCTGCAAAGAACTCTTCCTCACAAATACACACAGCTGGGGCCGGGTATAGCAGTCGCTGATATTAACAACGATGGTCTTGATGATTTTTATGTAGGAGGCTCTGCTTCACAGACCAGTCATCTGTATATCCAAAGTTCAAAGGGAACTTTCGGGCAGGCAGTAAATATCAAAGAAGGGGATATGGTAGAAGAAGATATGGGCGCGCTCTTCTTTGATGCTGATAACGATGGCGATCAGGATCTTTATGTGGTAAGTGGCAGCTATGAGCATGTAAACAGGCTCGAAGCCTATCAGGACCGTCTGTATATTAATGATGGAAAAGGAAAGCTTACATTAAGTGCAGATGCATTACCCAAAATTGAGCTGAGCGGTTCTTGCGTTAAGGCAGCGGATTATGATCAGGATGGCGACCTGGATCTGTTGGTGGGTGGTAGAGTTGCTCCCGGTAAGTACCCCAAACCAGTTAGCAGCTACATACTCAGAAACGATGGCGGGAGTTTCACAAATGTGACAGAGGAGATTGCTCCCGGCTTGATAAATTTTGGTATGCTCAGCGATGCCCTCTGGACAGACTTTAACGGAGATGGACGAGTAGATTTACTGCTGGCAGCAGAGTGGCAGCCGCTTACCTTTCTAGCCAATACAGAGAGGGGGTTTAAAGATGTAAGTGAACAAAGCGGAATACAAAACAAAGTGGGTTGGTGGAACAGCCTTAGTGCCGGAGATTTCGACAATGATGGAGATATTGACTATCTGGCGGGTAACCTGGGCTTAAATACACCAAACACTGCCTCAGAAGAATATCCTTTCTCGGTTTATGCTAAAGATTTTGACAACAACGGAGGCTACGACGCAGTGCTCGTAAAGTACATCCAAAATAAAGAGGGAGAATTGCATCCCTATCCTGTACATAGTCGCGATGATATGATCTCGCAAATGGTTAGCATTAAAAGAGACTTTCCACTCTACGAAAAATATGGTAAAGCTACGATTGATAGCATCTTCACAGAAGAGCAGCTTCAGGATGCTGTAATTTACCATGCTACACATATGGAAAGTAGCTATCTGGAGAATTTAGGTGAGGGTAAATTTAAGTTAAAGGCCTTACCTATGCAGGCGCAGATTGCTCCTATATTTGGTATGCTGAGCTATGATGTAGATGCGGATGGCAAGCTGGATGTATTGGCAGTAGGCAATAACTATAGCAATGATGTGTCTACCGGCAGATACGATGCCCTCACCGGATTGTATTTGAAGGGAGATGGCAAAGGCAATTTTAAAGTAATCTCTTCTGCGAGTAGCGGTTGGTATGTGCCCAACGATGCTAAAGCTCTGGCATGTTTAAGGGGAAAAAACGGAGAGAGTATTTTTCTGGCTACTCAAAATCAGGATAGCTTAATAGTAATGACACCAAAGCAAAAGGAGGAGGGACCGATAATAGCGCTTGAGTCTCTGGATGCCTGGGCAGTAGCAGAAATGGCAGACGGAAGCCAGTACAAGATGGAATTTTACTACGGAGCTACCTATTTATCGCAGTCTAGCAGAAAAATTAAACTGCACCCTCAACTTAAAGCAATTACGATCTACAATTTTCAGGGAGAAAGCAGAGAAGTTAATCTAAACTCTGAAAGCTAGCATCTATCAAGAAAGCAAATGTTGAGTAGCAGTTAAGAGCTTATGTTAATAATTAACCATATTAAAAAGTATCAGATTGCTTATGCACTGGTACTTTTTCTTTTTACCTCAGCTTGCGAAAGGGGCATAGATACCGTGAGTATTCACTATAAGCAGAGAAAGCCCTACTACCCTCCCAAAGATAGTATCTGGTCACTAAGTGGTGAGCAGTTGGCTCATATCTATTGTCAGCAGTGTCATCAGTTTCCGGAACCTGAACTTTTAGCGGCTGAGCAGTGGCAACACAGCGTACTTACTCATATGGGCTACCGTTTGGGAATATGGGAAGTACGAGGCGAACCTGTACGAGGATTAGATATGATGGAGCAATATCTGGTCAATCAGGCAGAAATTTATCCTGAAGAGCCACTTATTAGCAAAGATGCCTGGGAGAAGATTCAGCGTTATTATCTGCAAAATGCGTCTCCTGATAGTAGCAGGCATACTTTTCCTAACAGCCAAACGGCCCAGTTTAATGCACAAAAAGTTCGTTTAGGTGAGGAAACGCCCCTACTTACCATGCTAAATTATGATGAACAAAATGGAGCGCTGCACATCGGCCTGAGGAATAATCAATGGTTAGTAAGGCAGAGTGATGGTAAAACTAAACGGTGGCAAACGCAAGGGGCTCCGGTAGTCAGGCTAAAAGATAGAAAGGACAATAATTCGCTCATGCTAAGTATGGGTATTATGGATCCTTCTAATCAGACAAAAGGAAAAATTTATAAGCAGTACCCAGATAGCTCAAGCACGATTGTAGACCAGCTGAGGCGGCCAGTACACATGCTATGGCACGACCTAAACGAAGATGGAGAAGAAGATTTGCTCATCTGTGAGTTCGGGCATAATCTGGGTCAGTTTAGTGTAGTATACTTTCAGAAAGGGAAAGCCTGGCGTAAACAATCTCTGCTACAAGAGGCTGGAATACGCAAGAGTGCCATCTATGACTGGAATCAGGATGGTAAAAAAGATATTTTGCTTCTGCTAAGCCAGGGAGACGAAAAAATAGTAGTGCTAAAAAATAAGGGGCAGGGAAAATACGAGGAAGAAGTGCTATTACGCTTTCCTCCGGTATATGGGTCTAGTTACTTTGAGCTGGCCGACTTTAACAAAGACGGACGGAAAGACATACTCTACGTTAATGGAGATAATGCTGACTACTCTTATGCGCTAAAGTCTTATCATGGAATTCGGATCTACCTAAACAGCAAGGAAGAAGGTATAAAAGAAACTTATTTTTTTCCTTTATACGGTGCTACCGAAGCTCGTGCCTATGACTTTGATGAGGATGGTGATCTGGATATTTTCGGCATTGCCTATTTTGCTGATTTTGAGTCTACACCTGCTTCCTCAGCTGTTTACCTGGAAAACACAAGCACTCCTGAAGCTCTTACTTTTAAGCCTCAGGCTATTGCTGAAGCAGAGAGCGGACGATGGCTTACAATGGAAATAGCTGATACTGACCAGGATGGTGATAAAGATATTATATTAGGTTCTTGCGTACTCGTTAACACTCCTCTACCTGATAACTTAAAGAAGTATTGGGCCGAAGAAGGAAGCAGCCTGCTGTATTTAAAAAATCAGATCAAATAGAAGGTGGCTTTAAGAATATTAGGCATTTTAAAATTTGATAGACTATTTATTTTGAATTAAATAAGTGATCCCATTAAATTAATAGCTTATTTAAACTAGCCATAACCTCACTTTACGAATGCCTGAAATTATAGCCCCCTCTACTCAGCCTGCGAATGGCTTGCTGAAAGATGCTGCGCCTTCCTCAAAAAGACTTTTGTCTCTGGATGTAATGCGTGGTATTACCATTATCGGAATGATCATCGTAAATACGCCAGGTTCATGGGCCCATGTTTACCCTCCATTGCTACATGCAGACTGGCATGGCCTCACGCCTACCGACCTTGTATTTCCATTCTTTCTCTTTATGGTAGGAGTCTCTATTACATTGGCTTTTAACAAGAGGTTGCAGAAAGGAGGTAATCGCTCTGTACTCGTTAGCAAAACTGTAAAACGCGCACTCATTATCTTTGCTTTGGGTATGTTCCTGGCTCTTTTTCCAAAGTTTGACTTTGCTAATTTGAGAGTTGCCGGTGTATTGCCACGTATAGCAATCGTATACCTTTTATGCAGCCTGCTTTTTTTACAGTTTAAAAACTGGAAACCTTTAGCAATACTTAGCGCCCTGCTTTTACTGGCATATTGGTTAATGATGACTCTCGTTCCTGTACCAGGGGTAGGAGCCCCGAATCTGGAACCAGGTACTAACCTGGCTGCCTGGCTGGACAGTGTAGCAATGCCGGGAAGGCTCTATCGGGAAACCTGGGACCCCGAAGGAATATTGAGTACACTGCCAGCAGTGGTTACAGGCCTCAGTGGCATATTGGTGGGCTTCTTGCTTCAGAGTAAAAAAACAGCAGAGCACAAAATTATCTGGCTGATGGTAGGAGGTACGGCATTATGCATAACTGCCTATCTTTGGCATCAGGTGTTTCCTGTAAACAAAAATTTGTGGAGTAGCTCCTATGTTCTGGCTTCTTCAGGTATGGCCTCTCTCCTATTGGGCAGCCTGTACTGGCTTGTTGATGTACAAAAGTATGAAAGTTGGACGCCCTTTTTCGTAGCATTTGGTATAAATGCCATTACTGCCTATGTGTTACACGGTGTGCTCATTGATGCTTTTGTAATAGATTACGATGGTAATGGTACAGCATTTAAGACAGAGAGCTTTCAGGCATTAGTAAGCCTGGGCTTAAGTATGAAGCTTGCCTCATTTATATGGGCATTGCTCTATATGTTACTTTGCTTTCTGCCTATCTGGTGGATGTATAAAAAGAAGATTATCGTAAAAATTTAGCCAAATGCTAATTCGTATTTTTAAGCTGTTCGCTTTTTGTGTACTCATAATCACCTGCCCGCTAAAAGCACAGGAGACTGAGCAAGATAGCTTATCTCTCAGTTTTGAAGAGTACGACCCTCCTTCTACGCTCGTAGTGCCAGAGCATATCGTCAAGCGAGCTAAGTTTCCTTTTATTGATATTCATAGCCATCAGTATAATATGCCAGAGCAGGACCTGTCTCAAACTGTAGCCTCTATGGATACGCTAAATATGGGAGTTATGGTAAACCTGAGTGGAAGAGGTTTCCAGAGAAGTCCCGCGGGCTTTGATATTAAAGGAACAGAACATCTGGCAAAATCTATGGAGAAAATTCAGAGCGAATACCCAAAACGCTTTGTGCTTTTTACTAACATCTCTTTTAAAAATATAGGTAAGCCCGGCTGGACAGAAAAAGCGGTTATTGAACTGGAAGAGGATGTAAAAAATGGGGCTAAAGGTCTTAAAATTTACAAAAGTTTAGGGCTAAGCATAAAAGATACAAATGGCAAAAGAGTAGCGGTAGATGACCCTTGCCTGGATCCTATCTGGGCTAAGTGTGGAGAGCTTGGTATTCCCGTACTCATTCACTCCGCTGACCCAAAGCCTTTTTGGGACTCAGTGGATGCCAATAATGAAAGATGGCTGGAGTTAAAAACCCGGCCGGGCAGAAGAAGGGGTGCAAATAATCCTGCTCCCTGGGAGCAAATTATTAAGGAGCAACATCATGTATTTGCTAAGCACCCAAAAACTAAATTTATCAATGCCCATATGGGTTGGTATGCGAACAATCTGGACAAGCTCGCCCAGTTAATGGAGCAGTACCCCAATATGTATGTAGGCATAGGAGCAATTATCGCCGAGCTTGGACGGCAGCCGCGCCGCGCCAGAGCCTTTTTTGTAGAATATCAGGACAGAATAATTTTTGGTAAAGACAGTTGGAAGCCGGAAGAGTTTCCTACTTATTTTAGGGTGTTAGAAACAGCCGACGAGTATTTTCCTTACCATAAAAGGTACCATGCCTTCTGGAGAATGTACGGCTTGGATCTGCCAGACGAAGTTCTCAAAAAGGTGTATTACAAAAACGCGATGACACTTATCCCAGGTATAGACAGCTCTCTTTTTCCTGATTGAGATAATCAATGACTGTAGAGATAGAGTTTATTTTTATCCAATACTTTTCTTCCGGCTAGCCAATGACAGCTCACATAGCTAAATTCACAGCTTTGTGAGCATTTTTTATTTAACTATGAGAAGATACAATACCCTAATAAAAAGCAGCAGTAAAAGTGTGTCCTTACAGCTACTTGCCTCTATGTTTGTTAGCCTTATGTTTTTCACAGCCACCGTGTATGCACAGGAATTGAAGCAGACCATTAGAGGAAAAGTGGTAGACAGTGAGTCGCGGCAGCCCCTGGAGGGAGTATCTGTTTATATTTTAGATACTAACCCACTTAAAGGAGCTACTACCAATGAAGAAGGGAAATTCGTAATTCAGGAGGTTCCCATTGGCCGACACATATTGCAGACGAGTCTGGTAGGGTATCAAGCATTTGTACAAGCTGATCTGCTACTAGGTACGGGCAAAGAAGTTGTATTAGAAATAGCCTTACAGGAATCAGCACAGGAACTTGACGAAATAATAGTATCGGATAATTCTGTACCTCGGCTTGTCAATATAGACCCAGTGAGCACCAGAGAGTTTACAGTAGATGAAACGCGCCGATATGCGGCTACTTTTTTTGATCCGGCTCGTTTGGCTACTTCATTTCCGGGGGTAGTGGGTACTAACGATCAGGCCAACCACATATCTGTCAGAGGAAACTCTCCAAATAGCATACTCTGGAGGCTGGAAGATGTAGATATTGTAAACCCTAATCATTTATCAAACGCAGGTACTTTTAATGATAGACGCGTGCAGGGTGGAGGTAGTCAGTCGGTGCTGAGTGCACAGATGCTGGGCAATTCTTCGCTGCTAAGTGGTGCCTTCCCTGCCTCCTTTGGTAATAGTATAGGTGGTGTATTTGATATGCACTTGCGCAAAGGAAATAATCAGCAGAATGAATATACGGTACAGGCCGGACTAATCGGTTTGGAGTTTGCCGCGGAGGGCCCCCTTAAAAAAGGGAGTGAGGCTGCTTACCTGGCCAACTACCGCTATTCTACTGTAGGGTTGCTTACCAATGTGATAGGCCTTGATTTTGGTGGAGAAGCTATTACCTTTCAGGATTTGGCATTCCACCTTTCGTTACCCGGAAAAAACAAAGGTGAGCTCAGTGTTTTTGGTATGGGAGGCCTGGGTAAGAATGTGTTTGAAGCAGAGCGCGACTCCTCTATCTGGGAAAGTCAGAGAGATCGTTATGATGTCACCTTTACAAATGATATGGGCGTACTAGGGGCTTCTTATGCGTTGCCAATAAGTGAGCAAACTTTTTGGAAAAGTACGCTGGCAGTGTCTGCACTGAGCAGCAATCGCTTAAGCAATCGTATTGGCGAAAACTATAGTATGCAGAGGATAGCTGAAGATGAATATCAGGAAAGCCGAATCTCTTTCCACACATTTCTAAACCGGAAGTTCAATCATCAACAAAGCTTAAAAGCAGGCTTAAACTTTAATCATTTAAACTATAAGCTACAAAGCCGGGAGGCTGGCATTGGTAAATCTTTACAAACCTTAAATTCTGGAGAGGGGGGCGGACAACTCTATCAACCCTACCTACAATGGGCCAAAGATTTTCAGGTACCTCTGAGCCTTAACTTGGGGGTGCATGCTACGTATTTTAGCTTGAATGACGACTTTTCTATAGAGCCCCGAGCCTCATTACAATACGAACTAACTAATAGGCAAGCCTTAAGCTTTTCTTATGGACTGCATAGCCAATTGCAACTTCCGGGCGTATATTTCTCTACTCCGCAGAGTACAAGTAATCATCCAAACAAAGAGCTAGGTTTTACTAGATCTCATCACTATGTGCTGAGTCATCATTTGCAATGGAGCAATACCCTAAGTTTACGAACAGAAGCTTACTACCAGGATTTATTTGATGTGCCTATTTCTCAGAACGAAGCAAGTAGCTTCTCAACGCTCAATCTTTTTGATGGCTTTGTAGATGAAGTGCTGGTTAATGAGGGTAGTGGTAAAAATTATGGCCTTGAGCTCGCCTTAGAAAAAAAGCTGACAGATGATTATTATGCCCTACTCAGCTCTAGCTTGTACGAAGCTAAATACACCGGGGCAGATGGTATAGAAAGAAATACACGATTTAATGGTAATTATGCCTTTAGCTTTACGGGTGGCAAAGAGTTTAGCTGGTCTCAAGACAGCAAGCAAAGGGTACTGGGAATAAACCTGCGCTCGGTATATCTGGGAGGTCTTCGGGTTACCCCTATTAATGAGGAGGCTTCTCGCGAACAGCAAACTACCATTTTTATAGAGAGTGAGGCCTTCAGTAAGCAGCTGAGTGCATACTTTAAAGTAGATTTTCGCCTGAGCCTAACTACCAATAAGGCTGCTTATACTTCGGTATGGTCGCTGGATTTGCAGAATGCTCTGAACAGCCAGAATGTAGCTTTTCAGTACTATGACAATCTGGAAGGTAAAGTAGTAACAAAATACCAGTTAGGCTTAATTCCAATACTTACTTATAGAGTAGAGTTTTAAATATAGTAAATTGACTTATTAAAAACCCTTTCTTCATTAGCTTGGAATGCAACCGTTTGCATAAAAGCTGAAATAAACGTATAATCAATGCTCAATTTGTTCTTAGTCTTCAAAAATATAAAGTGAATGGTACGGCAGTTTGCAAACTTGTGTGTCTTTAGTATTCTGATCAGCCTCTTTTCCTGTTCGGGAAATTCAACAGAAGAAAGCTCATATCTCCAGACAGAAGCCGCAATAGAGGAAGGAGAACAGTTATTTTCGCAGCATTGTGCCTCTTGTCATAACTTTAATCAGGCACTGATAGGCCCCAATCTTAGTGGAGTTACTCAGGAAGTTTCTCACGATTGGTTGAGTAAGTTTATTGTAAATGCGCCTGAGGTTATTCAAAGTGGAGATGAAAGAGCTACCAAACTGTACGAACAATACAAACAATACATGCCTCCTTTTAGCATGCTCAAAGCAGAGGAGGTAGAAGCTATTTTAGCCTACATCAATACCTACCAGGAGATACCCGAACAAAGCGTTACTGAGTTTAACGAGGAGGACGCACTGGAAGATCCAATCCCTCAAAAAATTGAAGATTCTGGGCTTACGTTAATAATAGAAAAAATATTGCAGGCTCCACATAGTGCGGATGAAGGTATTCGGGCTCGTATTAATAGAATGGTAGAAATTCAGCAAAATGGAAAAAAGCGAACTTTTATCAACGACTTGCGGGCTAAACTGTATGAGGTAAGAGATGGTAAGTTTCATGTATTTATGAATATGCAGGAAATGAAACCCAATTTTATGAACCACCCTGGCTGGGGTTCTGGGTTGGCACACTTTGAGTTTCATCCTGAGTTTGAAAAAAATGGTCTTTTCTATACCAGTCATACGGAAAAGCCTGGTTCAGCACCTGCTGATTTTACCTACGATGACTCAATTAAAGTTACGGTACAGTATGTACTTACAGAGTGGAAGATGGACGATCCAGGTGCTACAAGCTTTGCCGGTAGCCAGCGCGAAATTTTCCGAGCAGATATGGTAACCCAGGTTCATGGGGTGCAGGATATTAATTTTAACCCTACAGCTCAGCCTGGCGATGATGACTATGGTTTGCTCTATATTGGCGTAGGGGATGGTGGCTCTGCTTTTGGCAGGTTTCCTTTTTTGTGTCGCGATAAAAGCAAGATTTGGGGAAGCGTACTTAGAATTGATCCGCTGGGAAATAATAGCGCAAATGGGCAATATGGCATTCCTGAAATTAATCCGTGGGTAAATGAGCCTGACGCTTTAGGCGAAGTGCTGTGCCACGGTTTCCGTAACCCTCATCATTTTATGTGGAGCCCTTCCGGAGAAACATTATATGTAACCGATATAGGGCAGCATCAGATTGAAGAAATTAATATAGTTAAGCCAGGCGGAGACTATGGCTGGCCCATACGTGAGGGTACCTTTATGATCAGTACCAGTGGCAAGGCTAATCATGTGTACCCTCTGCCTGCTAAAGATACTGAGGAGTTAATCTATCCGGTAGTTCAATACGACCATGATGAAGGAAATGCTATTATTGGTGGAATGGTGTACCAGGGAGATCAACTACCTCAACTAAAAGGAAAGCTGATCTTTGGCGATATTGTAAGTGGTAGATTATTCTATACTAATCCAGATGATTTTCAGTTGGGTCAGCAGGCCCCTGTTTATTCTCTTAATTTAAAAGTCAAGAACCAAAGCGATACTACCAGCTTTCAAACACTGGGTGCTGCGCAGCGTGTAGCCTTGCGCTTTGCTACCAGCACTGAACATGAGGTCTATCTATTTACTAAAGTGGATGGCGCTATCTATAAAGCTGTAGGTTGTGAAGAAAACAAATTGGCTAGTTCACACTAAGGTTGACGCTGCTTAAGCAAGGCAATAATACTTTCGTAGTCTTTGTTATTTAACTGTTCGGCATTCTCATACTTCTTCATCACCTCTTTCATGATGGAGTCCTGCAATATACCCTGTTGCAGGGCTTCTGAGTAAGGCCGGTGAGAGAAAGTAACCATATTGTAGAGTGGTTCCCAGTTATCTGGAAAACGACGGTACAGCTCTTTTTCTACCTTCTTTCTTTCTACAAAAGCCTTATCCGTTACCAGGTCGCGCATCTCTACAAAGTTTTGCAAAGCCAGTTCGGCTATGGCGTCTGCATCAGGCTTACGGTTTTGCTGAAACCTGTAAATGATATCAGCTATTTTCTCTTCTTGTTCTACTAGCATATCTGTTAAAATACGGCAGTCTTCAAATGCTGCGTTCATTCCTTGTCCGTAAAAGGGGACAATGGCATGGGCGGCATCTCCGAGTAGCACCTGTTTGCCATTATACGTCCACGGAAAACAGCTAACCGTTATCAGGTCAGAGGTGGGGTTGGTAAAAAACTCTTCTGCTAGCTTCGGCATTAGTGCAAGAGCATCAGGAAAATATTCCTTGAAGAAAGACTGTAGGTGTTCAGGAGTCTGTAAGTTTGCGAATGACTGAGCTCCCTCATAAGGATAAAAAAGTGTACAGGTAAAACTTTTATCCAGGTTGGGCAGAGCGATCAACATAAAACCACCTCTAGGCCATATATGCAAGGCATTGGGCTCCATAGCAAAGTCTCCGGCAGCAGTTGGAGGTATTGTTAATTCTTTATAAGCATGCTCAATATAGTACTGGCTATAGTTAAAGCGTGCCGTTCTTTGTAAGTGGGAGCGAAGTGCGGAGAAGGCACCATCTGCACCTATAAGCAAATCGGATCGTAGTGTATTGGTATCACTAGCATGTTTTACCACAAAACTATTTTCTTCCAGCTGAATTTCTTCACAACTATGCTCAAAATAAAATTTAGCCCCCTTTTTTTCGGCCTGGCTGATCAGAATATTATTGAGCGCGGAACGAGAGACGGAGTAAATGTTCTCATCTTTGATACTGTAGGGCTGAAGCAGCGTTCCCCCTTTTTCTGAGTGAATCATTCTGCCTCGCATGGGTATTGCTATCTCTTGAACTACATCCGCAATCCCTGCTTGGTTTAAGGCTGCCCAACCCCGGTGGCTGAGCGCCAGGTTAATAGACCGACCTTCTCCGACCATCTGCATGCGTGGGTCGCTTCTTTTTTCGTACACTTTTACCCGGTAGTCTTGCTGTGCTAATAATAAGCCTAATAACGAACCCGCTAGCCCTGCTCCTAAGATGTCTATATGTGTAGAATTATTCACTTGCGTATAAAGTTGAGTTTAAAATTTCGTAGAAGCGGTACACTTCACGAAAGGTGTTATAAAGGGGGGTGGGAGCTACTCTAATTACCCTGGGCTCACGCCAGTCAGTTACAATGCCAGCCTCGGTAAGCCGCTCAAAGAGCTTTTTCCCCTCATGAGGGACCGACAATGATAGTTGGCACCCTCGCTCCTCCGGGGCTGCCGGAGTGATAATGTGTACATGCTGACTTTGTGGGTCTGCTGCTTGTATACATTCTTCCAGAAAAGCTGTGAGAGAAATACTCTTTTGACGAAGGTTATGCATACCAGCCTCTGCGATCATCTCAAGTGCATAGCGTTGTACAGAGGTTGATAATATATTAACATTGCTGAGTTGCCATCCATCTACACCATACATAGGCTTAAAGCCCTTTTTCATCTGAAAGCGTTCCTCTTCCTGATGCCCCCACCAGCCGGCAAAGCGTGGCAACTCCTTTGCTGCGGCGTAACGTTCATGTACAAATGCTCCACCATTGTTACCAGGTCCGGAATTAAGGTATTTATAAGAGCACCAGACAGCAAAGTCTACGTTCCATTTGTGTAACTCAAGTGGAATATTACCTACTGTATGGGCCAGATCAAAACCGGCATATGCTCCAGCCAGATGTGCCGCTTCGGTTATTTTTTGAATATCCAGATATTGCCCGCTATAATACTGAACTCCCGGAAATAGCACTAAGGCAAGTTCATGGCTATGCTCTTGTATTTTTTGCAAAATATCGTCCAAACGAAGCGTTTCTTCCCCGGCATTAGGAGTAACTTCTATGATAGCATCTTCAGGGGTATAACCATGATAGCGTACCTGGCTCTCTACAGCATACTGATCGGAAGGGAAAGCACCTGCCTCCAACATTATTTTATACCTCTGCGGAGAAGGGCGGTAGAAAGATACCATCATCAGGTGAAGATTACTGCTAAGGTTGTTCATAGAAACTACTTCCTCAGTAAGGCTACCTGTGATGTGGGCCAGCGAAGCCTTTAACTGTTTATGATAGCTTAACCAGGGAGCCGGTTCGTTAAAGTGACCTTCTACCGCCTGAGTTTTCCATTTATGTAGTGCTTCATCCAGATATAAAGTAGCTTCTTTAGGCTGAAGGCCCAGAGAATTGCCACAGAAATATATTTTGGGGCTACCTTTTTCGTCTAGTGGGATATGAAACTGCTTACGGTAGGCTTGCAAAGGGTCGTGCTTATCTAAATAATTTGCTTTATCCAGGAGTTTAGGCATTGTTCAGGCTAGTATTGATAATATATGCTGTGAGTATAGTGGATTAACATAGATAATAGAAAACTGGCTGACAGTATTAGTTTATCTTTTCTACATACTTATACAAATTTTATAATTTTATCTTAAACTTCTACTCAATAAACGAAGGACTATGGATATTGATTTGACAAATAAGAGAGCAATAGTATGCGGTAGTACCCAAGGCATAGGCAAAGCAGTAGCTGAAGAACTCGCAAACCTGGGTGCTTCTATTACTTTAGTCGCTCGCAACGAAGAAAAACTGAAAGCAGTACAACAAAGCCTATCCCGTGCAAAAGCTCAGCAACACCACATTGTAGTGGCAGACTTCGCGCAGCCCGAATACTTAAAGTCTGCCATATCTTCTTATCTGGAGACTACTAGTGAGATACATATTCTACTAAACAATACTGGAGGACCATCAGCAGGCAGAGTATATGATGCGGATCCGTCTGCTTTTATCAATGCTATGCAAATGCACCTGATATGTAACCAGCTACTTGTACAGGCGGTGGTGCCCAAAATGAGGAAATCTGGTTACGGGCGTATTATCAATATTATTTCTACATCTGTTAAAGAGCCAATCGCAGGGCTTGGAGTATCAAACACGACCCGTGGAGCTGTAGCTAGTTGGTCTAAGACGCTGGCCAATGAGCTTGGGCCTTACGGGATTACGGTAAACAATGTATTGCCTGGCTCTACAGAAACAGATAGAATACGAAGTTTAATTAGTAATAAAGCAAAAGAACAGGGAAAAGATGAGCGTGTAGTAGAAGAAGAAATGAAATCTCAGATACCACTGAGGCGCTTTGCTGAACCGGCTGAAACTGCAGCCGCTGTAGGTTTTCTGGCTTCCCCATCCGCTGCTTATATTACTGGTACTAACCTGGCAGTAGACGGAGGAAGAATAAGTTGTCTATAAGTGTCTGTAAGTATTAAAAAATTCACTTTGAGGCTAAAACCAAAAGAGAGAACCTCTTTAGTGGTAGTTTGTCTTTTTGGAATATTAGTACAAACAGGCATTTGGTATACATATGGAATTAGACAAGGAGCAGACTCTGAACTTTACACAGAAGCTGCTATGCAACTGTTAGAAGGACACCTACCAGAAGGTAGGCTTATATGGTATAGCTCATATATATTTTTCATTGCACTTGTTTTTTTTTGCAGGAGGAGGCCTGACTACGATAGTAGCAATACAAATATTAGTGGCTTTAATGGCTTCTTTAGCTCTATTTTATGCTGTGCGCTATACAACCAACAGTTATAAAATAGGGCTAATATCTATAGTGTTGTACTTGTTATGGATTAAGATTCACCAATGGAATATCTTTATTTATACTGAATCTCTATTTACCAGTATGGTAATAATTACTTTTGCTGTGCTGATAACATCTTTCAGGTGGTATCACTATCTAATATGTTTGTTCATCTTTTTGTATACCTTTTTTCTAAGACCTACGGGTTTTAGCCTCTTAATAGCTGTATTAGCCTTTATCCTGAGCTTATATCGTTCAAGCAGGATGGGAAAGTTTGCGATAATAATTTTTGCATTTGTAATAAGCTTAGCTGTACTGCATAAAATGTTAGTAAGCTATGAACTTGTAGAAAGTTATGCTAAAGGAGAAATAATTTATCCAGATGTTAGACTAGGTATCAGTGTGCCTTCTAATCTGATAGTCCCAAAGAACTCACTTCCACCTCTGGTTACACTAATTCAATTTGTTGTGTTTAATCCTCTCTATTTTATTAAAATTACTGCTATTAAAGTCTTTCTCTTTTTAAGCAATGTCAAACCCTATTTTTCGTGGCTTCATAACCTGCTTATTATCTTTATTTTGTACCCTTTGTATGGATTTGGTATAGTTGGCTTAAGAAAATATTCCTATGATAAGAGAATACTGCACTTTATTGTCAGCTATATAATAGCTCAAACTATAACAGTAGGACTTACAACTGAAAATTGGGATGGCCGTTTTCTTGTGCCTGTATTGCCCTTCATCTTTATACTTAGTGCTATAGGGTTATATACTTTGAGAGGTAGCATAAAAAAAGCCTCTTCGTAAAAAAGAGGCTTATGTAAAACTGACCTAGTAAGTCTTATGCTAAAGAAGCAAAACTTTTACCTGCTTCCTTAGTAGTTTTTTTAAGCTTAGCGATATTAAAGATCTTTTTGGTCTTATAACCAGTATAGCTGCACTCATAATATTTGATAAGAGTACCTTCTTTATCTTCAGTAGGTGACTCTAAAATCTCTTCTTTTACCACGCGCAAAGTATAATAACCGCAGGTAGGAGATTTTTCAGCGTGTAAGTGACCTTTATACTTTTCTATCTTAGTTTCCTGAGTAGCTTCGTCTATCCATACGTCATAATCTACTGAGAATATACTTTCTTCTGCCTGCATACCTTCGTCAAGATGTACATCTTCTTCAGCCTCACTAAGTAGCTTCATTTGATTACCAGCGCTGGAAACCCTGGGCTTGTACCTTAATTTGTGCAGGCGCTTCTCAATTAGTGTAGGATAGTAGTACTCAAGATAGTTGTAGATTACTACGCCGAGTATCATACCAAACATTAATGAAACAAATACACCTACAAATACATATAACCACTCGGTAGCCAATATAGATGTCACGTAAGCACCGGCAGCTATCAACAATACCAGACAAGTGTACCAAAGAGACTTCTTCTCATGCTGGTTAATAAAATCATACTTAGCTTTTGGGTCAGAGGTGCCGGCCATTCTGAACAGGTAAAGGAGAAACATCCCTACCCCTACGGCAATCAAGGCAAAAGAGACATAATACAATCCCTGCCTGATGATGTTAAGTAAACCTTCCATATTAATGCACAATTTTGTTTGCTAATGACTTGATATTGATTATGAGCGACTTATCTACAGATAAACGTGTTTACAAGTACGCCAAAAAGCCTTTAATTCTGAAAATTAGCCTTTTCTAGTTTGGTCAATATATTACATTAGCGATATTGACCCCCACACACTAAAATTTACAAAATTTTTGCATCAAATAATAGCTGCCAGCTTATAAATTCTCTTTTACAAAATTGCTCATTAATCTGAATAAATGCAGCCGGGTATTGCCGCCGTAAATGCCGTGGTTTCTGTTAGGGTAATAGAATGAGTCAAACTGTTTGCCCGCCGCAATGAGTGCATCCTGCAACATCATAGAGTGTTGTACATGTACATTATCGTCACCAGTTCCATGAATAAGGAGGTAATTATCTTCTAACTTACCTACATGAGACAAGGGAGAATAAGCATCGTAACCTTCCGGGTTAAGCTGAGGTGTCTGCAGGTAGCGTTCAGTGTAAATGGTATCATAAAATCGCCAGTTAGTTACCGGAGCTACCGCAATAGCCATTTTAAATACATCTGCGGCAGTAAACAAGGCAAGAGATGACATGTATCCACCATAGCTCCACCCCCAGATGCCAATGCGTTCAGGGTCCACAAAAGGGAGTTTGCTTAAATAGCGAGCGGCATCCACCTGATCCTGAGCTTCATATTTACCCATTTGCCCGTAAGTTACGTGCTGAAAGGCTCTGCCCCGCCCCCCTGTACCACGGTTATCTACACAAGCTACTATATAACCTTCCTGAGCAAGGTAATGGAACCAGTAATCTCTGCTACCCATCCAGCTATTGGTAACTAACTGAGAGCCTGGACCTCCGTAGACATACATGAGCACAGGGTATTCTTTTGAAGGGTTAAAATCATGTGGCTTAATTATATAGCCGTACAAAAGTGTATCTACAGAATTGCGGAATGTAAAAAATTCTTTTTCAGCCAGCTGATAGGTCTTTACAGTATCCTGCAATTCTGGGTTTGCCTCTAAAGTCTCTATAAGTTCTCCAGAAGGAGATTTGTGCAAACTTACAGTAAGCGCTTGCTTGCTTGAAGAATAGTCCTGTATGTAATAATCAAAAGTAGGGCTGAAATTTGCGGTGTAAGTACCAGCTTCATGCGTAAGACTTCTCTTTTTGTTGCCTTTGAAGTTAATGCTATAGATATGCCTCTCAAGGGGAGACTCTTCTGTAGAAGTATAATATATTAAGCTATGCTTTTCATCTACACCAAGTAACTCACTTACTTCCCACTTTCCACTGGTAATCTGATGGATTTTTTTGCCTTCTACATTATAAAGATATAAATGTTTGTAGCCGCTTTGTTCGTTGCTCATTACAAAGTGCTTACCATCATTTAAGTAACTAATATTATCATTAAACTCAACGTCTACATACGTGTCTGAATGTTCTTCCAGCACCAGCTTAGTTTTGCCAGTACTAGCGTCAGCATGCATAAGCTGCATATTATTTTGCAGGCGGTTAAGTTTAATAAAAGAAAGCAGCTTGGGGTTTTTTGTCCATTTTACCCTTGGAATATACATGTCTGTCTCTAATCCTACATCTACCTTAGTAATTTTTTTTTCGGAGAGGTGATATATACTTAGATTAACTACTGAGTTTTGCTCGCCTGCCTTTGGGTATTTAAAGCGGTAATCTTTAGGATAAAGCTCTCCCCAAACCTGCATATTGTATTCTTTTACTCCAGACTCATTAAAAGATAGATAGGCAATTTTCTTACTGTCTGGAGACCAATAAAAGGCTTTAGCAAATGCAAACTCTTCTTCGTAGACCCAGTCAGTGCTTCCATGAATTAACTGGTTAAATGCACCATCTTTAGTGAGCTGGTGTACCTCCATACTTTCTAATGAGATATAATAGAGATTATTGTCTCTGGTAAAGGCTACCTTTTTGCCATCAGGAGAAAAAGTAGCGTAGGACTGCTTCCCTTCTTTGTCTAAAGGCATAAAAGTTTTTTGAGCCAGATCATAGATATAGTAGTAAGCTTTAGAAGACCTGCGATAAATTGGCTCAAGTTCAGTGGCAAACAAAACTTTCTTTTCATCAGGTCCCAGTTGGTAATTATCAAACACTAAGGGGTAGGGTTCTCCCTCCAGCATAAGGTCTTTACCATTTACCAAAGTATCTACCAGGCTAGCTTTCTGTGCATCATAATGGAGAATATGAGAGTAATAAGCAGTATCATCAGGCAGTACTTTGGTATAGTGCTTTCCGTCAGCCATCCAGCGTATATCTTCTCCCTGGTACTGATAAAAAACAGACTGCTCAAAAATTTTTTCCAGAGTGAGGCTTTTCTTGTCTTGTGCCTGCAAAGGGGGTAGTAAGGCTAGAAAAAAACCGAAAATAGCCAACAAATATATAATTGTCTTCGTCTTGGGGTACATGTGTTATTAGGAAGTTATCAGGTATATGAAATTAATTTAATATTTATGGTAACAATTTTTCGTATTAAACATTATGTAAATACGTGTAGCTTAGATACCAGAGGTAAAAATACATAAGCTATGTGGTTTGGAGGCGCTAAATGCGTTAGTTAAAATGAGTAATAAAAAGAAAAAAAGTTTTTCATCACTTATAAGTACTACAGCTACACCTGTATTGGTTGATTTTTATGCTAGTTGGTGTGGACCATGCCAAACCTTAAGCCCAATAGTACAGCAGGTGGCTAAGGAGTTTGGTGAAAAGGTAAAAGTAGTCAAAGTTGATGTGGATAGGAACCCGGCGGCTGCGCAGCAATTTCAAATTCGTAGTGTCCCTACGCTAATGATTTTCAAAGGAGGAAAAGCCTTGTGGCGTAAGGCAGGATTAATGACTAAGCGTGAGCTTTCCACTGTATTACAGCAAAACCTATAGAAGAATACGATTTTAAACTTTTTGATGCGATGTGATAGTTTTTTGCATGCTACGTACCTTTTTCTATAGTCTAAGAAGAAAGTCATGGTACAAAACTTTCTAATCAGCTTAAAATTTACCCAGATATTTGTGACTTGCTCTATGCTTTGTCTAATGGCAAACATATAAAAGCATATTTATCAGATTGTGTGTTTGTTGAAATTAAGTTCTGCAAAACACCGATCTACAGATAATCCCACAAATTTATATGTACCTTTTTTAAATGTTTTTTATAAACAAATAGTAAAATAAGGACTTAAGCAGGTATATACTGCACAGCTTTTGCATAAGATTTCATCTATTTTAATAAGTTTTTTAAACCAAATATTTTAAGACGTATGAGTAAAGTATTGCGTTATTTTTTGTTTAGCTCACTGGTACTATCAGTACTTTTCCTGGCAAGTTGTGAGGACGATGGGGAAGGGCCTGCCGATCCTTCTTCTATTAGTGTTGAGCAGAATGGTACTGCTGTAGATACTATCAGTGCTGTACTACCTGGTGATCAAATCACTGTTGATGTAGGCGTTGAATTTGGAAGTGAAGAACCAGAAATTTTGAGAGTTTTTGGTGATGATGGTACCCAAATAGGAAATGACTATCCTATAGCTCAGGCTAACACAGCCATTCAAATTAACTTTAGTGTACCTGAGGATGCTTCAGGGGAGTACATTGTTACTTTTGAGACATTTGATGGCGATGATGTATCTATTGCAGAGGAAGAATTAGTATTAGAGGTATATGGTACTGTGGTAGATGTAGCCACACTTAGCGATGACTTCTCTATTTTAGTAGAAGCTCTGACAAATGCTAACTTAGTAACTACGCTTCAGGGAGATGGGCCATTTACTGTTTTTGCTCCTACTAATGCTGCATTTGCAGATATGGGTATTAATTCAGCTGCTGACCTGCCTGAGGGTGAAGAATTAAATCAAATTCTACTATACCATGTAGTATCTGGTGCGGCTGTAGCTTCAGGAGATCTTGAAGCGAAAAGCTACCCTACTGTAGAAGGAAGTGATATTGATGTAACTCTTGATAATGGAGTGTTTATTAATGGTACTGCTGAAGTAACTACTGCTGATATTATGGCAGGTAATGGTATAGTTCACGTTATTGATGAAGTATTAATGCCAGGTGCATCTATCATCTATGATGAAGCTGTACTACTTGGTGGACAATTAAATACTACAGATGGAAGTTTCTACAATGTACTAGATTCTCTTGTATATACTTCTGCTGATGCTTCAGACAATAATGATAAAATTGACTTTGTATACTGGTATACTGAGACAAGTGAGTCTATTATCGGTTCACCGGACAACCAGTTTGCTCAGGCAGCATTCCCAGGTACAGATTTAGGAGATGGCAATGCTAACCAAACTCGCTTTACCGCTCTGGCAGATGTAACAGAAGATGATTTTGACGCTGTTAACAGCGCGAACGATCTTGACGATATTTATGATGGTGACCTTCAAGATGTTGAGGAGCGTTTGACAGGACTGCAAGTAGGACAGGTATTTGGTTTCATACTTGATGCTGGAAGAGGTGGAAATGTAGGTATTGTTAAGGTACTAGAAATCTCTGGAGATCAAGGATCTAACCGTGCTATCAGAATTGGTGTAAAAACCAGAAAGCAATAAATAAAGCTTTTAAAAAAATGTATATGAAGCTCCCAAAATCGGGAGCTTTTTTTTGCCCAACGTACTGCATTCCAAAATATTTTTCCTATATTTGCAGTTCTTTTTCGGGAAGAGTATTTAAAATACAAATATATCATGAGCGATCTATTAAAGTTTATAGAGGAAGAATATCAGGAGACACGCCAAAAACATCCTGAGTTTGAGGCTGGTGATACGATCAATGTGCACGTAAAAATTACTGAGGGTAACAAAGAGCGTATTCAGCAGTTTCAGGGAGTTGTAATCCAACGCCGCAACAGTAACTCTAACGGAGAGACTTTTACAGTAAGAAAAGTTTCTAACGGAATCGGAGTAGAAAGAATTTTCCCCATCTTATCTCCTAGCCTAGAGAAAATAGAGGTAATTAGAAGAGGTAAGGTAAGAAGAGCAAGATTGTTTTACCTGAGAGGTCGCCAGGGTAAAGCTGCTCGTATTAAGGAAAGAAGATAGTACACAAGCACTTAGCATAAATAAAAACGCCATTAACAGAATTCTGTTAATGGCGTTTTGTTTATTAGCTTTTCTGTCCCCATTTCAGTTTTTCGTAATCCATATCATCTGATGGATTACTATCGGGTTTGTTTTTTGGCTCTTCGCCGGTAATTTTAGCGGAGCCTTCATAACCTTCATGTGGATGGTTATCCTGTGCCTCCTGCGTATATTGGCCTCCATCTACTGAAGATCCACTATTACCGGTTTCAAAGGCATTACTGCCATAATAATCTTGTAGCTTCTTAAGCTCCTCTTTGTCGTTTCCTCTAAGTTTAGAAAGATCCACTTTAGGAGCTTTTTTTACTCGTTCTGAGGCTATGCTTAAACGTACATCTGAAGACTGGGGGTTAAATCTGAGTAACTTAAAAGGTAAAGCGAGATGGTCTCCGCCTATACCAAGTATCCCTCCGCTTGACATTATTACTATTTTGGGTTGACTATCGTCCGGATCTACTAAAAAATCTTCAATCTTACCGATATGCTCTCCGGATTCATCATGTATATTACGTGATAATATATGTTCGCGGGCTGATAAATATTGCTTCAACATCATAATCTTAGTGTAAATATGGGTTAACTTTGTTACACCAATAAAACTGCCTGAAGCAAATAAAGTTTATGAGGACTTAGTTCCCGTATTCGATAGTATCTAGCTGGTTACCAGATTCATCGTACATTTTCCAGGAGCCTTTTTCCAGACCATTCTCATAACTGCCTTCCAGCGCCAGGTTTCCATTCTCATGATAAAATTTCCAGTGGCCACTTTTTTTGCCCTGCTGATAATCTCCTTCTTCCCGAACTTTGCCATTATCGTAAAAGCACTGCCAGTGGCCCTGTTGCACACCATCTACAGTTTCTCCCTGGCAATTATCACTATTCGGAGATGCCAGAAAAGTTATAAAAAGTACGATCTGTAATATTGTTGTCATCACAAGAGGAGCTTTGAAAACGTATATGCAATTTATACAGATCAACGTCAACAAATTACTCTCCTTCCGGGCCGAACATTACATTAGTAATAGCTTACTTATAAAAGTTCATTAGCCAGATTAGCCAACTCAGAACGCTCTCCTTTTTCCAGCGTAATATGAGCATACAAGGGATGGCTTTTAATTTTATCAATCAGGTAAGAAAGTCCATTACTCTGCGAATCCAGGTAAGGAGTATCTATCTGATAAATGTCTCCGGTAAATACAATTTTAGTATTTTCTCCAGCTCTGGTAATGATTGTTTTGATTTCGTGCGGTGTAAGGTTTTGGGCTTCGTCTACTATAAAAAAGATGTTAGAAAGGCTCCTTCCTCTAATATATGCCAAAGGTGTGATTACCAGCTTTTCTGTATTAAGCATTTCGGAGATACGCATGTGGTCTTTGTCACTCTCATGAAACTGATTTTGGATAAATTTAAGATTATCCCATAAGGGCTGCATGTAGGGGTTTAGCTTGGACTTAATGTCTCCAGGTAAAAAGCCAATGTCTTTATTGCTTAGAGGTACTATGGGGCGAGCCAGATAAATCTGCTTGTACTCTTTCCGCTGCTCCAGGGCACCTGCTAAAGCAAGCAGTGTTTTGCCGGTACCAGCCACCCCTTGTATAGAAACCAGCCTGACTTCCGGGTTAAGTATGGCATGTAAAGCAAAAGCTTGTTCCGCATTTTTAGGACGTATGCCGTAGGCCTGTTTTTTCTCTACCTTTTCTATACGTTGTTGTGTAGGGTTGTAATAGCAGAGGGCTGAGTTTTTGCTGCTTTTTAGTATGTAGTAGCCGTTGGCACTTACCTGCTGGGGGTTCATGAGAGTCTCTACCTCGGCGAAACCATCTTTGTACAGATCAGAAATTTTGTCGCTGTTTACCCGCTCAAAAACTGTTTTTCCACTGTAGAGGTCTGCTACATGCTTTACCTTTCCGGTTTCGTAGTCTTCTGCATTTAGGTTTAAAGATTTTGCTTTCAGGCGTAGGTTGATATCTTTAGTTACCAGAATTACTTTACGGTCAGGGTATTCTTCTTTAAGGTAAAGAGCTGCATTGAGTATTTTGTGATCAGGTTTTTTTTCATCAAAAATTTTCTCCGCATCTACCTCGCTGTCGGGTGCCATAATTACTTTAAAGGAGCCTTTAGATTTGCCATTTAAAGGTATCCAGTCTAGTAGTGTATGGTCTTCGGAGAGTTGATCTATGATTCGAATAAACTCCCGAGCTTCAAAGTTTCTTGTATCACTACCTTTTTTAAATTGGTCTAGCTCTTCCAGTATTGTAATAGGAATGCCTACGTCATGCTCATCAAAATGCATGATAGCATCATGATCGTATAAAATTACGGAAGTATCTAAAACAAATATTTTTTTCTGCTTGACCCGGGTATTTCTGGTAGTGGTTTTAGTCTTTTTTGCTGTAGTTGCAGGAGTAGTGCTGCTTTTCTTTCTTGTGCTGGTAGCCATAAAGTGTAAATACTAAAGCTTCGTAAAAAATAGTACTATTAGTCTACATCCATACTAAAGCAAGTGCTCTAACTGATGTATCTAAATGTAAAGATTATCTTACGAAAATTTTAGCATAAAAATATCTTCTTTCTCCTTCGGGATAATTTTGAGTACATTGGCCAATACCAAAAGCACCAAGGTTTGTGATGCTCTGAAACGTGGTAGGCGAGCCAACTTTGTAAACTCCGAAAGTGTAATCTGGGAATGTTGTTCCAGATATTCCATCAGTAGCTTCTCTTTTTCGCCAAAAGTAAACTGCATGTCGCGAGGCTTGCGGGCTCTTTTAAGAATCTTCCATACCTCAGAGCTGGCTTGCAGACTTTTATCTTCGTAGCGAACATATGCTTTGCCCTTATGCTGTCGTACTTGCTTTTTTTTAGGCGGAGCAGCCTGTTTTTTATAGCCTTCGTTTAGTACATAGTGGGGCTTGCGTTCGCTTTCTTTAATTTTATAATGGACTACCGACTTGTGGCCATTAATTTTTACTACTTCAATATCATACTCCATTTTTGGGCGGCACCACTGCTGTATAGCCTTCTCAAGTACAAAGATCTCTTCGTCGGCAAATTTGATACCGGGAATATTACCATTATCATCTACACCAATAAGCAGGTGGCCACCTTTGGTATTGGCAAAGGCTACTATTTCTTTCAAGATTTTTTCAGGATGCGCTACTTTGCGCTTAAACTCTATGTGCTCTCCTTCCCCACTGTTAACCAACCTCTGAATTTCCTGCATAGACATGACCTATCAAAATTATATGATTGAAGTAAAGCAGAGCCACCATTATAGGGTGACTCTAATTTAATGATAGTGGATGGTCAGTATTCGGCTATTCGTCAAAGTCGTCCTCATCGCCAAGGTCAGGCATAGAGAACATACTACTCAGTAAATCTTTGAACTGAGTGCCGGCAGTTAGCTGCTTTTTGCTTAGCTGGCTGTATTCTGCCAATCCATGCAGGGCAAACTCCATCAAAAACAAACGGGTAGGTTCATCCAGACCTTTATGATGTTTTTTTACTAGATCTTCTAAACCGGGCACTGCCTTCAGGCGCTTTTTGTACTCCTTATTGCTTAGGTCATTCAGCATATCTACCTCATTCCCTTCTCCAAACCATTCTACAATATCTTTATAGGGGTTTTGGTCTTTTTGCTTACGCTTGTCATCCGGGTTAGGGAAGTACTGTAGAAACTGAGTACGTATAGCTTTACCCACCAGATTATGCGCTACTATACCGGGGCCTTCCTGCTCTCCTTCATAAACAAGCTCTACCTTACCCGTAATAGAAGGGATAACGCCTACAAAATCTGATACTCTGATAAAGGTATCCTCTTCATCGTTTAAGAGTGTACGACGTTCGGCAGCGCTCATAAGGTTTTCAAAAGCAGAAATAGTGAGGCGGGCAGACACACCGCTTTTTTCGTCTACGTACTCACTTTCTCGGGCTTCAAACGCTACCTGTTCTATAAGGTCTTGAGCCAGCTCAGTAAGTCGTATTTTTGCCTGCTGAGGCGCTTTGATTTTTGCTTCCTGGCTGGTAATTTTCTTACTAATTTCCAGGCTACGCGGATAGTGAGTTATAATCTGGCTGTCAATACGGTCTTTTAATGGAGTAACGATACTCCCTCTATTGGTGTAGTCCTCAGGGTTAGCGGTAAACACAAATTGAATATCTAGCGGTAGCCTTACTTTGAACCCACGGATCTGAATGTCTCCTTCCTGCAAAATATTGAATAAAGCTACCTGAATACGGGCTTGCAGGTCAGGAAGCTCATTAATGACAAAGATTGAACGGTGCGACCTGGGTATGAGGCCGTAGTGAATTACTCGCTCATCTGAGTATGGTAACTTAAGCGAAGCGGCTTTAATAGGGTCGGTGTCGCCTATAAGATCAGCCACCGATACATCGGGTGTAGCCAGCTTCTCTGCATAGCGATCAGAGCGATGTACCCAACTGATAGGTGTGCTATCTCCATGTTCTTCTAGCGTTTGTCTGCCAAAGTATGATAACGGTTGTAGAGGGTCATCGTTTAGTTCTGAACCTTTAATAACGGGCATATACTCATCTAATAGCTCTACCATCATACGAGCTATTTTAGTTTTAGCCTGTCCTCTTAGCCCCAGCAATATTATATTGTGCATAGAGAGAATAGCGCGTTCCATGTCTGGAATCACAGACTCCTCATATCCCCAGATGCCTTCAAATACCTTCTCCTTTTTACGAAGGCGGTAGATCAGGTTATCTCTCAGCTCTTGCTTAATAGAACGAGGCTCGTAGCCACTTGCTTTGAGTTCTCCCAGTGTATGTATTTTCAGAAGTTTTTCAGACGGGATGTCCTGGTATTTCATTGAAGTTTGATGTTAAAGGTGAAAAAGTCTCAGGCTTACAAAAAGATATAGGTTCTTTAAGAAAAGAAGAATCTAATCATAAAAATTTTACCTGAAACTACTATTTAAAGTTCTTGCGACGGTTTCTTCGGTAGTCTTCAAAAATAAGATTGCCAAGGCCTTTCAGGCTACTGTAGTAAGCATTGCCATTGTTAACTTCGGTAAATTTTTGCACAAATTGCTTTAGGTAAGGGTCAGAAGCAATCATAAAAGTAGTGACAGGAATTCCGATTCTGCGGCACTGCGCGCCCAGGTTAAGGGTTTTGTTCAGGATTTTGCTATCCAGTCCAAAACTGTTTTTGTAATATTTGATCCCCTGCTTCAGGCAGGTAGGCTTACCATCCGTAATCATAAAAATCTGCTTGTTTTTGGTTTTACGGCGGCGGAGTATATCCATAGCCAGTTCAAGTCCAGCCACCGTATTGGTATGGTAAGGCCCTACTTTAAGGTACGGCAAATCTTTGATCTGAATCTGCCAGGCATCATTTCCAAATACGATAATATCCAGCGTATCTTTTTTGTACTTGGTAGTAATTAATTCGGCCAGTGCCATAGCTACTTTTTTGGCAGGGGTAATTCTATCCTCACCGTATAAAATCATGGAGTGAGAGATATCTATCATGAGTACAGTGGATGTTTGCGTTTTGTACTCGGTATCATTGACTTCCAGGTCGCCCTCGGTCAGCATAAAGTTGCCCAACCCGTGGTTAATCTGCGCGTTACGGATAGAGTCTGTCATGGCAATCTGCTCGAGAGAGTCTCCAAACTGATAATCCCGACGATCGGTACTGGCTTCATCACCACTTCCACTAAAAGTAGTTTTGTGGTTGCCCTGACCTGATTTCTTGAGTTTCCCGAAAATTTCTTCCAGTGCGCTTTTTCGTATAGATCGCTCCGTTTTGGCGGTGGTATCAAAAGACCCGTCGGAGTTCTCATCAGCTATATAACCTTTATCTTTGAGATCCTGAATGAAGTCTCCCATTCCATAATCTTCTGTGGTAATATTGTACTGATTATCCAGGCTAGTCATCCACTGCAATGTCTCATTTACATCGCCAGAGGTGATTACCATCAGTTCCATAAATATTTTAAGCAGTTGGTCAAATGTACTTTGTCCTTCCTGTTGGGGGTCGGGTTGGTAGTCGGTAAATCGGTATCCTAACATATTTGCAAAACCTTAAAAATGTCTGTTTTGTTCTTTTACCTTTCTATAACGGAAAAGAGGAGAAAGGCCTTCGTTGTAGCTACATTTATTTGCGCTGGGTATTAAAATATTCAATCAGGATGATTTCGCAAAATGTAGTGCGTGAACTGAACAAAACGTAGATGTATAAACTTTATGCCTAGACTTTTACGCAGCATAGTGCGCAATGTTTTGTAGATAATACGAGGTTTGTGCGGTAAAAAGAACAAAATGTTTTATAGGAGTTGAGCTATAAAACTCGCTCCAGGCGAAACGATTTTTTAAGCACTTTGCCATTGCGTAATACTCTTACTCTAATTTTTTTTCCAGGTTTTTTGTGGACAAAGGCGCTGTACAGTCCCAGATTTAATTCCGGTGGGCGCCGGCCATTGATTGAGAGAATCATATCTCCCTCCCGAAGGCCTGCACGCTGGGCAGGAGTATCTGCCGTAATTTTGGAGATGTATAGCAAACTAAGCAATGGGCCCGTAGCAATAAGCTCCATTCCACTCATATTATATTCAAAGTCTTTACCGTAGAGGCGGTTTTTCTTGAGGTACATCTTCTGGTTAGCATAGTCAAATACTACCCGAAACCGCTTAAGTATGGAGCCGCCGATATTTCCGTTATGCAAGGTTCTGGACTGTGAAGGTAAGAGCAGGCTGCTATCTTCAGGAAAAGAAGTAATGATACCCTCTAACTCATAATCAGCCATTTTTAGATTGTCAACTCTTGCCATAGCACCATAAATCTCTCCGCTGAGTCCACGGCCCAGATAGCCTTCCAGCCGCTTATCTGGCACTTTAATCCGGGGGTGGGAGCCTGTATTTAACAGCAGGGAATGGCTGGCTCCGGTATCCACCATTAGTTTTACTTGTACATACACACTATCGTTAATTTGGAGTTGAAGATTACTGAGGTAAGGCTTAGTATCTTCTATTGTCATGTCTAACTCACGATAAGAGCGGCGTGGTTTAAAGTGTTCCGGGCGGTGGAGTATAAGGTTTTGAGTAGAATAATCTACCTCTACCACAAAGCGGCTAAATAATTCGTAGCCTAATATACCATGTATGCGTACACCCAGGTGGTTATCCAACTGAAGGTAGTCTTCCTGCAAAACCAGCATCGCGTTACCCTCGGCTTCTACTCCCTCAGGAAGTGTAAAAGAAACATTATTACTGACAAACGCACTCACCTGCCCCTCTTTACCCGCTCCCAACAGGTGTATTACCCTATCATTGGGGCTGGGAATACCTTCTACATAAAGGTCGTTAGTTAAAATAGCAGTACGAACTCCAGTGTCCAGTATGAATTTAAGCTCTTCTTCGCCTTCATTGATCTGTACAGGTACCACAATCAGGTTGCTGTGCATCTCAAAAGGAATCTCTACGCGTTTAATCCTTTTATTAACAATACGAAACCCCCGGTATACAAACTGCCCGTACACAGCATGCGATAAAGCCCCTCCACAGGTCAGAATAATTAGGAGGGTATATCGTTTTATCCATTTCATACGCTTTGGGGCGAGCCGGAAAATTACAGGGTTAATGTGCTGAGTGTCAGAATAAATACTACACGTAAAGTCTGTATATAACAAATATTTAGAAGAAAAAATTACGGTCTTGGTAGAGTTTCAGTAAGCTTATATCCAGCTGCTATATTTTTAGGAACCGCCACTTTATAAAACATAGGTGAGAACTTCTGCTAGATATGCAACCTCTTAATAAATAAACAGGCAAACGCTTAAGGAGTTTACAAAGACTATCGTAATGGTATGAGAGAAAAAAAGAATGAATTTTTTAGATTTGCGATTCACATTAGCCTATACCTAAGTTTATGTCAACTTTCTCGCTTTATTTCCACCTTGGTCTTACGCACATTTTAGATATAAATGGTTACGATCACATACTGTTTGTAATAGCTCTTTGTGCGATCTACCTGCTTAACGACTGGAAGAAAGTCCTAATAATGGTGACCGCATTTACACTAGGCCACTCTATTACGCTGGCAATGGCTACCCTGGATCTTATTAGCGTAAATGCCTCGTTAATTGAGTTTTTGATTCCCGTTACCATCTTTATTACAGCTCTAAGCAATATATTTAAAAAACAGCCCGGACTTACACCACAACGTAGCCGAATAAATTATGCCTTTGCTCTTTTCTTTGGTCTTATCCACGGAATGGGCTTTTCTAATTATCTGCGTAGCCTGCTGGGAAAGGATGAAACCATAGTGATGCAACTATTGGCTTTCAACATAGGTTTGGAAATTGGGCAGATTGTTATCGTGCTTATCTTTTTGGTGCTGTCATTTGTCTTTGTCAATATTATACAGGTGGCGCGCCGCGACTGGCGTTTGGTCATTTCCTCGGCAATTGCAGGAATCTCCCTTATCTTGATGATGGAAACCAAATTTTGGTAGGCTTTTAACCTAATCAATAGAATTTTATTTTGATATTTGTGTCGTAAAAAGTATTGTTGGATTATATAACTAGTTTTATGAGATATTTACTAATCAGCCTAATGCTGGTGTATGGTTTTATACTGCCTGCTACTGCGCAGAAAAACCAACACACCAATAAGTTTGAGCAACTGGGACCGGCAGAGCTGCCTACTCCTAATGTATACCGCGCTGGCTCAGGAGCTCCCGGTCATAAGTACTGGCAGCAACGTGCCGACTACAAGATAGAGTGCGAGATCAACGACGAAATACAGCGCCTTACCGGCTCAGAAACAATTACCTACTACAATAATTCTCCCGATCCTCTGGACTATCTGTGGGTACAGCTGGATCAGAACATGCGTGCTAAAGACTCTGATACTTATAAAACACAGACAAATAGCATCGCCGACCGTATGAATGTAAACAATCTGGAGAGCATAGTAGGTTATGATTTTGACGGAGGGCATAAAATTCAGTCAGTGAAGGATGCGGCAGGTAACGATATCCCTTACACGGTTAACCGCACCATGATGCGGGTAGACATTCCAGAGACGTTAATGCCTGGTGAGAAAGTAACTTTCTCTATAGACTGGTATTACAACATCAATGATCGTGACCTTATGGGAGGCCGCGGAGGTTATGAATTTTTTCCTGAAGATGGTAACTACCTTTACACCATCACACAGTGGTTCCCTCGTATGGCGGTGTATGACGACCACAATGGCTGGCAGCATAAGCAGTTCCTGGGTCGTGGCGAATTCGCCCTTACTTTTGGTGACTATGAGGTAGCTATTACCGTACCTGCCGACCATATTGTAGCATCTACCGGTACACTGCAAAACCCCGAAGAAGTATTAAGTGAGGAGCAACGTGAACTGCTGGAAAAATCTAAAACTGCGGATAAGCCTGTAATTATTGTAAGCCAGAAAGAAGCGGAAAAGAAAGAGAAGTCTAAAGCCAAAGACAAAAAAACCTGGATTTACAAAGCCGAAAATGTAAGAGATTTTGCCTTTGGTAGCTCTCGTAAGTACATCTGGGATGCAATGGGCGTAGATATAGACGGGCGTACAGTAATGGCTATGTCGTATTACCCTAAAGAAGCTAATCCTCTTTATGAGCAGTACTCTACCGAAGTGGTAGCACATACGCTCAAAACTTACTCTAAATATACCATACCTTACCCTTACCCTAAGGCCATTTCTGTGGAAGCTTCTAATGGTATGGAATACCCCATGATCTGCTTTAACTACGGAAGGCCTAATCCCGACGGCACATACTCTGAGCGCATTAAGTACGGTATGATAGGCGTAATCATACACGAAGTAGGACATAACTTCTTCCCCATGATTGTAAACTCAGATGAACGACAGTGGACTTGGATGGACGAGGGGCTAAATACCTTTGTACAATATCTGACTGAGCAGGAGTGGGATCGCAACTACCCTTCTCGTCGTGGGCCAGCCTTCAAGATAGTGCCTTACATGAGTGGCGATAAATCTCAGATTAGCCCCATCATGACTAACTCTGAGCAGGTGCAACAGTTTGGCTGGAATGCTTATGCTAAGCCAGCTACCGCGCTCAATATTCTTCGCGAAACCGTAATGGGGCGCGAGCTGTTTGACCATGCTTTTAAAACCTACTCTACCCGTTGGGCATTTAAGCATCCTGAGCCTGCCGACTTCTTCCGTTCTATGGAAGATGCCTCAGGAACTGATCTGGACTGGTTCTGGAGAGGCTGGTTCTATACTAATGATCATGTAGATATAGGTATACAAAACGTAAAGCATTACCAAATTAATACGAAAGACCCACGTGTAGAAAACCCTATCGCTCGTGAGAAATATGAGGAACAGGAAAAACACGTCAGCCAGATGTATAACAAAGAAGATATAGAAACTACCGCAATAGAGGCTGACCCAGGTTTGCGCGATTTCTACAACTCTTATGATCCTTTTGAAGTAACAAAAGAAGATATTAATGCTTACAATGAGTTTGTAGCCAGCCTAGATGATAAGGAGCGTGAGCTACTTAAGTCAGGAAAGAACTTCTATGAAGTAACTTTTAACAATATTGGCGGTATAGTAATGCCTATTATATTAGAGTGGACTTTTGAAGACGGTTCTACAGAAATACAAAAGATACCTGCAGAAATCTGGCGTTATAATGCAGAAGTGGTGACTAAAGTATTTGCCAAAGACAAAAAAGTAGAGCAGTTGCGCCTGGACCCTTATCGTGAGACTGCGGATACTGATGAGTCTAACAACTATTTCCCTCAGCGTGCGGTACCCACTCGTTTTGAAATTTATAAAAACAAGATGAATGCCAGAGGTACATCAGGACCAAACCCTATGCAGAAAAAAAAGAAAAGCAATACTACAATAGGAAGTAACTAAAGCTACCAGGCTTAATTATGATAAAACGATAAAAGCGGTCTTTCATGGCCGCTTTTTTTGTATACAGTAAAATATAGTCAACCATGGGTAGTATTAGTGTTACAATAGAAAAAGCGAGTAATGTTTATGCAGCCTGTTCAGCGTAATACTGATACACCTTATCCTCGGTGCTTACCGTTTTAATGCTAAAAGAGGTAAACATGCTCATAATTTTTGCGCCTGCCATAATTAGTTTAGAAGTAGTGACTACCCATATATTTTCAATCTGACCACTAAGCTCTACTATAGTTTTTTGCCATGATGTCCTGGCCAGAGGCTCATAATCTGTCATTTCTAACGCATGGAAAATGAGCGTAAACTTTTCGTTTTTCTTTTCCTCAAATAGTTTTTTCCATTCCGTAATCGCTTTAGTAGCCTCCTTGGCCGTCAAAATACCCTGAAATGTAAAAATAAGGTAGTACCTCTCATGGTGCTTTATAGAGACTAAACATGTATTCTTCATAGTAATTGTATTAAATTGTTAAAATATATTACTATTATAATATTTAATCTGATAATAATAAAATTTTTAGTTACTTTTTCTTAAAGAATATGCTTAATGGGTATGTGTAATATGAGTATATTTAGCCATAAAAGTATGTGGCTAGTTCGCAGAAGAAAAGTATCAGATGCCCATACATACAGAGAGTTCTTTCTAAAAAGCTAAAACATTTTGAGCTGAAGCTGTGCCCGCATAAAAAATCTTTTTCACCTCAGACCAATCCGCCTGGGGGCTGTGCTTCGTAAGTAGAATACTTTTTAATTAACAAGCACATATTATGAAAAAGAAAAGGATTAAAATATCACTTTCTACGCCTGCTGGTGAAGGCGCAACCAACCGAAGACAATTTATTAAAATGGGTGGAGCCTCCCTGGCTATTGGTGGCCTTCTGCTAACAGGCTGCGAGGATGATGACGATATGATGCCCAACCAGCCCGATGACGATAGCGAAGTATTTGATCTGGGTAGTGGTGATGTAGGTGTGCTCAACTATGCCTATGCTCTGGAGCAACTAGAGGCTGACTTTTATACTCGTGTAACTAATAATTTTTATGTTGGTATTACTGCCGAAGAAGAGCAGGTACTTACAGACCTTTATCACCACGAAGTGATCCATCGCGAATTTTTTAGAACTGCTATTACCGCTGCAGTAAGTGACGCCTCGGAGGTGCTTCCTGATCTGGAATTTGACTACGGAAACCTTGACTTTAGCAACCGAGATGCCGTACTGGCTACTGCCAAAGCATTAGAAGATACCGGAGTAGCAGCTTATAATGGAGCAGGCAAGCTAATTACCACTCCTGACTACCTATTAATAGCAGGTAAAATAGTCTCTGTAGAGGCACGCCATGCTGCGGCCATTCGTAGTCTGATCAACCCGGACTCTGCCGACTTTGCCGGAGATGATGTGGTAGATCCTGCCACTGGCCTTGATGTGGCTAAAGCCCCTTCAGAAGTGCTCCCCATTGCTGGACAATTTATCACTACAGAATTTACTGCTAACAACTTACCCTCCTCATAAGACTCAAAAACGTATTAGATTATGAATATCATAAATTTTTTAGACCATTTTACAAGCGAAGAACTATCTGCAAAAAAGGAAGTGCAGCGTGCTGTATCTCGTCGCCAGGCATTTACCCAAATGGGTAGCCTGAGCAAAAAGTTAGCAATGGCCGCCGCTCCTCTGGGAGCAGTTATGCTGTCTTCTAAAAAAGCAGTCGCGCAAAGTACTAATAGTTCTGTGCAGGCTTTACAGCTAGCACTTACCCTGGAGTACCTGGAAGATGAATTTTACCGCAAAGCACTAGAGTCTGGAGTAGTTCCGGCAGGTACCAGAGCAGAAAAAGTGTACATGCAAATCTCTAAGCATGAGGCGGCCCATGTAGAGTTTTTAAAAGCAGGGCTAGGAGATAATGTAGTAGATAAGCCTGCTTTTGACTTTACGGCGGGTGGCGTATTTGACCCTTTTAACGAAGGAGGCATAGGCCAGCCTACGGCTTACGCCCAGCTACTCGCTTTAGCGCAGGCCTTTGAAGATACAGGAGTACGCGCCTACAAAGGGCAGGCTGCTAAGCTTATGGATACTCCGGAATTACTTACCGCAGCTTTGCAGATACATTCAGTAGAGGCAAGACATGCTTCAGAGATTCGTCGTTTAAGAGGGCTCAAAGGGTGGATTGTACAAAACAATCGTGGAGAGGGAATGCCCGAAGCTACACAGGCTGTGTACAATGGCGAAGAAGTAGTAAGCCAGGTTGGTTATGATACGGCTCAGGAGTTTGGTGCCGATGCGGGTACTGAGGCTTACGACGAGCCACTCTCCGGCGAGGATGCAACGGCCATTGCCAGCCTGTTTATTGTGAGCTAATACTGGCAATTTAGTTATTCTTTCAAGCAGGGCTTTATTGAAGCCGGAGAATGAGTACAACAAGAGTACAGCTCTATTTTTTTGAACATTAAAACAGTAAGATATGGATACTATACTATTATTTGTAGGAGGACTGGGAGGATGGGAGATCTTTCTGATTCTGGCTATAATCATGGTGTTTTTTGGTGCCAAGAAAATCCCTCAGATTGCCAAAGGCATGGGGCAGGGCATCAGAGAATATAAATCGGCCATTAGTGGCCTGGACGAAAAAGAAACCAAGGACTCATGATGTATGCTAGTGGGGAGGTTGAGGTATGCCAGTAGGGGCATATAGTTTAAAAAAAGTGCTTCTGTAATGGGAGCACTTTTTTTTTATCAGCCAATATTACAAGCAAAAAAAAACGTGCACCGACCCCGGCACACGTTCTTTGTTAACTCAAACTAAATATACCTATGCTAATCTATTGCGAAAATCTATTGACTATGAAGGTACTACTATACCCAATGCTTCCAACTGCTGTATATCTTCACTGAAAGCAAAGCGTGCAGCCTTCATAAATTTGCTCATCCACTATTGTAAGGCTTTACGTTCCGCATCGCGGCGAACTTTAGCCATTTGTTTAGCACTCTTGCAGAGGTTTTGCTCTATACGCGCTTCGGTTATCGCTTCTACCTGCAAAAGCTCTTCCGACTAATACCCCTTTGCTCCAACTGCTCTGCTACCAAACCGGCATGCATGTAAAAAGCTTTAGCCTGCACTAACCACTCTGCAAGGTTTTTCTTCCGCGTACCTCCCAGCTTCATCTCGTTCCAGGCAAAGCTATTCGGGCTTACTAACATGCGTGCTACCTTCAGGTAGATCATATACTGCTTATACGCTCGCTGGTAAGCTTCTCTAAGCCTTTGTGTACTTTCCTTTTGGTTATTCTCTTTCTGTTCACGGTTTTGGTGCAGACTTATCGTAAGCTTCAGCAAATTGTTTCCGTACAGAATTGCTTTATGATCATAGCCTAGCGGAGTCATTGCTTTAATGATCACAGGATTATCCAAAGCTCCACTTAGTACCAACTCATAGCTATCCAACTCAGTGTTAATCCTTTTTGTCATTTCTAATTGTTTAAATGAACAACACAAAAATACTGAGTATTTTAGCTATATGCATAATCGCAAAATAGTTAATAATACACAAGTGATATTCTGGTAAAATTGTGAGATTGATAATCCACTAAAATCAATTCATTTGTCTTGCTCTATTAGTAAGGAGTACTGATTGTTAGTGCATTTACCTGGATTTGTCGCATTTCAGTACTGTTTTGCACGGGGGATGTATGAACGATGTAATAAGCACTATTGCAATTTTCTTCGGTATGTAAGGGCGAAGTAATAAACAGGCCTCCTTAACAATTAGGGTAGCCTTCCTCATAATCTGTAAACAGTGATATGGAACAAATCCGGACAAGTGAAGAGTATGGTGGCCTTTACTGGCAATACTTTTTAGTTTCTAAAACACAAATTCTGCCCCGATAATGTGCTGCATATAACTGTACTCCTGTATATAGCCCTAATAAACTTATAGATGATGTTGATCTGTAAACAACAGGGTGTACTCAAAAAGTAAGTAAGGAAATACTCTAATGCGAAGATTACGTATCTTAATGCTAATCATATGTCGGATTGATCACTAATATGTGCCGAACCATGAGTAAAACAAACAGAAAAGGTGTGATAGGAGCTATCCTGTTTATTACTATAAGTAATTTACTCTCGCCTGCTATCAATCTGTTTACAGAGGGGCTGTTTCAGTTTTATCATTATCAGTCTGTCAATGCTGAGTTTGAGTTTGTAGCTATCCCGGCTAAAGGAAGAGATACCAAGGTAATGGAAGCCCAGTTTGCCGACTTCTTATCCTACCATAGTACTATAGAGGATAAACAACTCTATCGTACATTCAGAAAAGATTTCTGGAAGTTCTGGAACTGGTATGCCTATTTGTTCCGCGATGTTTACCAATACCCATATATAGAAAGAACCTGGCCTCTCAATGAATAGAACGATCAGCATACCATTAGGTGTGCTGACCAGTCTAATAGCTACCAGACCTTGGCCCTGCTAAATGCTATCTAAAGCTAAAAACACAAGTTATAGAAGTACAATTGAGATTGGTCTGTACTGCTAAAGCCATTACTGTACATGCAAACTAAAATGAAAAAGTATTTATCACTAATGAGTAGAGCCAAACGATCATTACAAATTTTATCTACATTGTAATAATTAAAAATAAGCGCAGCCTGCTTATGCTAAGTTCCCCCCTCACAAAGAAATTTCTCAGCCATAAACTCTTGAGGCTACTGTACCAAGAATTTGTTTATTGTAAAACATATGGCTCGTTCAATATAACTTTTATCCATTTCCCTCCTCTTCAGTAAAAAGAATCGCATCTTTGAGCAACTGTCAGTAAAACCTTAAACGATGCATCTTTATATAGAGAAAATACCGGGAATCTTATTAGTAGGCCATTGTATGCAGACGTCACATCAAGAGGAGCAGACTACTACGCTCTGGCAGGGCTTTATGCCTCGCAGAAAAGAAATTAGTGAGCTGAGTAGCTCTGATTTATATTCGGTGGAGGAGTACGATGAGGATTTCTTTCTTAACTATGCTCCGGATCGCAAATTTAATAAATGGGCAGCCTGCCCGGTTAAACGCATAGTGGCACTACCCCAGGGCATGGTTTCAATTACTATTCCTGCTGGCTTATACGCCAGAGTGCATTATCAGGGTAAAGGAAGTGAAGCAGCTTCGGTTTACCAGTCTTTCTTCCAGACTTGGCTTCCTGCTTCAGGCTATATGCTGGATAACCGGCCTCACTTTGCCCGTATGGGAGAGAAGTACAAAAACGAAGATCTGACGTCTGAAGAAGATCTGTTTTTTCCTATCCGCAAAACCTAGAGGCAAGTCACCTTATAAGCTGGGTAATAAAGTAGGCAAAACAGACATAAGAAAATATCGCTTAACTTTTCTGAAAGCTACTGACATAGGGTTGTCACCTGCCCCCTTTTACTTTGGGGTATCAATACATTTTTTAACACCCTAAATATTTTCATCATGGAAAACAGTAGTACACAAGAAGCAGCAGTAGCCCCTCAATTCATCAGCCCGCAACAGCTATTACAACACTGGCAGGGCCATCGTCGCCTTACCCGCCGTACGATAGAGGCTTTTCCAGAAGAAGCTTTTTTTACGCATACCATAGGCGGTATGCGCCCGTTTGCAGCCATAGTTATGGAACTGATTGGTATGGCAACCCCAGGTATGAGAGGTCTGGTAACAGGCAAATGGCAAAAGGCAGAAGATGTGTTTAAAGAGCAGCTTATGCCCAAAACCAAAGCAGAAGTATTGGCAATGTGGGATGAAGCTACTGAAGAGATAGACCGCCTGTGGGCACAGCTAAAGCCTAGCCGTTTTCAGGAAATAGACGAAGCTTTTGGCGAATATAAAGACCATAACTATGCTACTTTGCTGTACTTTATAGATAATGAAGTACACCACAGAGGGCAGGGCTTTGTGTATTTGCGTTCGTTGGAGATTGCCCCTCCAAATTTTTGGGAAAGGTAAGTTTTGCCTGAAGTTCACCGGGCCAGTAAGAAGACTTCAGTAACAAAAAAAGGCCTTCTTTAGGGTATTCAGCTTATAAAAAGCTAACTCTAAGAAGGCCTTGATATGTTTGTCTACAAATGGTTTTCAGTTATTATTTAATATACCTGAAATCGTGCTCATTAGGTAGTTGCAGTAAGAATTCGTACATCAGATTAATTACGTTTTCTACATCCTCCTGATGGGCCATCTCTACTGTAGTGTGCATGTATTTTAGAGGTAAAGAGATGAGCGCTGAAGCTACTCCTTCGTTAGAATACGCAAAGGCATCGGTATCTGTACCTGTGGCTCTGGAGGCAGAAGCTCTCTGAAAAGGGACTTCTTTACCCTCGGCTACTTCTATAATCATATCCAGTAGGTTATTCTGCACCGCAGGGCCGTAAGTAAGCACAGGACCTAAACCTGCTTTAAGGTCGCCACTTACTATTTTATTGTACATAGGCGATGCGGTATCGTGGCACACATCCGTGATAATGGCCACATCCGGCTTAATGCGTTGGGCAATCATTTGTGCACCACGCAGGCCAATCTCTTCCTGCACCGCATTAACTACATAAAGGCCGAAAGGTAGCTGCTGCTGATTTTCTTTCAGGCGTTTGGCAACCTCAGCTATCATAAAACCACCAATACGGTTATCCAGCGCCCGGCCTACAAAGTAGCGATCGTTAAGTTCAGTAAAGTCATCTTCAAAGGTAATGACTGAACCTACGTGTATACCCTTCTCCAGAACCTCGTCTTTGGAGCTGCATCCGCAGTCTATGAAAATATTTTTAAGAGAGGGCGCTTCTTCGCTTTTATTATCTCTTACATGAATGGCGGGCCAGCCAAACACTCCTTTTACGATGCCTTTTTTTGTATGAATATTCACTCTTTTAGAAGGAGCGATCTGGTGGTCGGAGCCCCCGTTACGGCGCACATAGATGTACCCCTCTTCAGTGATAAAGTTTACGAACCAGCTAATCTCATCGGCATGGGCTTCAATAACTACTTTGTATTTAGCATCAGGGTTAATTACCGCTACAGCAGAACCATATACATCGGTAAAATAATTATCGGTATAAGGTTTAATATAATCTAACCAAAGTTGCTGTCCTGATGATTCAAAACCGGTAGGTGAGGCATTATTTAAATATTTTACTAAAAACTCTTTACTACTCTGATTCATAATCTTAATTGGTTTAAAAATCTGTGTACTACTTGAGGAACGCAGTCTGTCTGGCTTTGTTAGCTTCCTGAGGTCTACTGTTCCGGCTAAGCAAAGCTACAAAAGCCGATGAAAAAGAGTAAACAGATAAATGAGGTAAGCGGGGTAAAGAAGGGAAGAAGCTGAAATTTTACTCCTAATAGTAGAGAGTAGTTAAAAAAAAAGACCAGGAAATAAGCCTGGCCTCTGTAATACTATTGGATAATAATGTCCCACTGAATATCCACATCTGTCTCTCCATTGGTAGAGTCAGAAGTTTCGGACTTAATATTGGGCTGATGCTTTAAGATGATGCGAAAAGTACCATTAGCCGCTTCACCGGTAGTCCATTGGGTTTCCAGCCCCAGAGGATAACCGTTCTCATCATTATCGTCTTCATAATTAACGGCATCACCACGATTGCCAGCTCCAATATTGCCATCTCCGCTGGGGTCAGTAAAGAGCCCATCTGTCCAGCCGAAGAAGAACATATGCTCGTCGCTTTCGCTAGCTACCTCTTCGGAAATGTCTTCTACATCATCTGGGTCTAGCGCGTTTAGTAATTCAATCTCCATTATGTAGGTGGTATTCGCAGCCAGCTCAATATCTGTAAGCACCGGGGCGTCACTACCTTCACCATCGGCATCTACCCAACTAGCAATGATTGGGCTTCCACCACCCTCTGGCATAAAAGTAAGGGTGACATTAGTCACTACTTCTTCCTCATTTTCCTCGGGTGGTACATCATCGTCTTCACAGGCAGTAAACAAAAATACAGCTGATACCAGCAATACATAAACTGCATAATTCATCCATTTCATAGAATAATTGGTTTAAGGGAAAAAATAAATTAATAAAGCTTGAATCCATTCATACAGAGGCCGGTTTATTACTGCCTGGGCTTTAAAAAATGGGACTATAACTATAGCCTGGGAATTAAGCCTTTAAGTATAGCATATGAAGAATACAGACAATAAAGACAGCTAGCACCTGACGGGAGGTGCACGAGAGCTTAGCTTGTTAAGGCTTTCTGTATAAGGGATATGATATGTTGGAGTAGCAAAATCGTATTCAACAAAGCTGAGAACACTGGCTATTTTGTAATATGAAGGAGCTGCATCTTGTTTTACCCACCAATCGCAGAGCAGGCAGCTGTTGTCAGAAAGTATAGAGTGATCTTGGTGTAGATGTATGGTTGCCTCAGGCTCCTCATGAGCTGTATGGCTCAGCAAATGTAATGGCATACCTACAGTATAGAGCAGCAACAAATGGACTAGTACTCCTCTGGCAATAGCAATCTTTAATATGTGCAGGTATGATTGCGGCATAAGTCAAAGGTAAATAAGCTGTAAGGATAATAGCAAACTTGCTTCACTAATTAAATAAACGACCAGTTAGAATACTGGTAAATTGTATTATAGCATTCTTCTCCTGCATGTAAACAAGCTTGCAGGACATATGGTATAACATTTGACATGAGGGAAGTACATATAGTTATCTTGGTTTCGGATGTGAGGTATATTGTCATTTCTGAAAATATATCGGAACTTAGCCATGCCTCTTTGCATTTAGCAAACAAACATTTAAACTGAATACACTATCACCGCTAACACATCCGTTAGCACTATAACAAGGTGAATAACTACTTATGACACGTCTGTTATTAGTTTTCAGTACTCTTATATTTATTTATTCCGCCAGTCCGGGCTATGCACAAACTTCTAGCCCGGAGCAGGAGCCAGCTCCCTTAGATACAGCAGGTCAGTTTATTCTTGACCCTACTACTAAGGTCCCGCTTACTATTAATCTGGAGGCTGAGGAAGAAGAGGAGGAAAAAGAGGTTGAAAAGAAGGAGAAGAAACGTAAAAAGAATGTCTTCTACGATGAAAAAACTCGTAAAGGTTACGCGGAATCCGGTTATGGTCAGGGGACTGTAATTGAGCTGTTTCACTATCTGAAAGAGTACGAAGACCCCAACCCTTATGTGAGAGATATCTATTGGTATGATACCAACCGTAAACAGATACGCTCTACCCGCAATATCAAAGAAGATAAAGCCCAGATACTTCATGGGCCTTACAAAAAAATGACCGACGAAGGAGAAATTCTGGAAGAGGGTATATTTTATAAAGGTACCAAACACGGTCGCTGGACGCGCTACAACAAAAATTACATTTTGCTGGATAAAGAAAAATACTCTAAAGGCTGGCCTCGGGATTCTGAAATAACCTATTACGACGAAGAGAAGCGCACAAAGCTAAAAGAGGTAATTCCTATTGAGTATGGCGCAAAAGAAGGCTACTACTACTACTTTCATGAAAGTGGGCAGGTAGCGGTAGAAGGTGAGTATCAGCAAGGCAATAAAGTAGGGTTGTGGACAGAGTATTATGACTTTAAGAACCGACTGCCCAAAAAGCAGATCAAATATCCTGAAGATCCTTTTGACGAGACGCCTCCCTATACCACAAAAGAGTGGACCCCTGAGGGTAAGGTGGTTTATGAGAAAAAATAACTGATGGAAAAAAACGCACAGTACTGGATTGATCACCTGGATATGCAGCCTCACCCTGAAGGAGGTTACTACACAGAAACTTACCGCTCTGCTGCAAAGGTAGAGAATCTGGATAGACCCTACAGTACAGCAATCTACTTTCTATTGCTGGAAGATAAGTTTTCTGCTTTTCATCGTATCCGCTCCGATGAGATGTGGCATTTTTATGCCGGCAACCCTATAGAAGTACTTGTATTAGAAGAGAATGGTGCACTCAATGTAAGCTGGCTGGGCAATAACCCTGAGAGAGGGGAGCAGTTTCAACTTGTAGTGCCTGCTGGCTTATGGTTTGCCTCCCGTATGGCCAGACCCACCTCTTACGGATTAGTAGGCTGTACGGTAGCTCCAGGCTTTGATTTTAGAGATTTTGAAATGGCAAAGCGTAGCGACCTGATCAAACAATACCCTCAGCATAGCCAGATTATAGAAGAACTGACCTACCCCAAAGAATTGTAAATCCAGTTTTTTCAGAATATTATTCAGGTTTTCTTTAGGTGTGATTTATGAAAATTTGTGAACTTTACTTATTTTGATGCAAATTTCACCTATGTGTAATGTAAAGTTCATGTATATCTGCTTGCTTCAGCGAAAACCATATTTTATCAACTAAGTCCGGAGCATATAATTATTTTAGGCGGTATTGTTCTTCATACTATACAAAATGGTAGCAGACGCTAACCCATGACTCGATATAAAAAGCACTATTGGGCTGCCTCCCATCATAAGAAAAAGCAGACAGATATTTATATGAAAAAAGCTATACTCCTTATATTATTTTGTATAACCTCTCTTGTAGGGGTTCAGGCACAAAATACTTTTCCTATCATTACTCCCAGTCAGGTAGACTTGTACGAATACAATAAGTATAAGCTGATGAATACCACTGATGAGGTGCAGGTCAAAAATATGAGCGAGCTGCCCAATGCTATCTTTCGCTATGAGGGAAATACGGTAAACGCTACCATGCTTAACCGGAACCTTATGGGCGAAGAGCCCTTTACCCATGAGGAGTTTACGTTAAAGCTACCAGATATGACGGGCATGCCCGATACGGTAGTCATGCTTTTAGGCCACAAAAATGATCAGGGTGAGCGTATACTTAGTGCCGTACTTGTAGGCAACCTGCGCAATAAGTTAGCCTATTTTATAGACGATAATCACAACTTTGACTTTACGGATGATGGGAACTTTCTGGTTTTTCAGGAAAACGAATTGTTTAGCAGAGTTAATATAGCCACCGAAGAGAAAGGTACTTTCTCTTATATTCTCTTTGATTTAGGTGCGCATAAAGAATACCTGAAAGGACTCGACATCTATCTGATTGATACTAAGAAGGTGCGTGAAAAGAAAATAGCAAAATACCCGGTTCCTTTGCTAAGTTCTGAAAGCCGTTGGAGCATGCAGTTTGCCTTTTCTACTGGTAGCGGCAAACAATATTTCTCTTACAGTACTCCGCAACTAAAAGATAAACAGTACTCTGCTACTATAGATGCTGTCTCGCGCTTTTCAGCAAGCCTACAGTATGCCATCCGACATTTAAATGTAGGCTTTAACTTTGCTTTTGATGCTAACCAGATTGGTCGTGAAGAGCAGTATGTACTGGATTACTCAACCCCAGATGAGTCGCCAAAAAAGGTAACCCATTACAATATTGGCAATTGGGCCCGTAGCCGGCTGATGTATGGCGTATTTGCTGAGTATGATATCCGTCTGATTCGTAATTCTTACCTGAGCCCTTATTTTTATGTCTTTCGTTACCATCACTTAACGAATGAATCGTTTGCAGGGTATGCTAATGAGATAAGCGAAGCCTTTACTCACAATGATTTTTTTAAGAACAAAACAGGGCATCAGTTTGGAGCTAAAATTAAGCTCCCAATGAGTGAGAAAGTATTGGCAGTGTTTGACATTGGATATACCGAAAACAATTTTGGTATTAAAGAAGGGCTAATTATAGAAGATCACGATCCGGCTAGCATTAAAACATACTACAAAACATTTAACTATGGAATAGGCTGCCAGTTTCTTTTAAGTAATGGTAAAAGCAGGCTCAGCAAAGCACGACCGGCTGTGGGAGAATACTAATAAAAAGCATCTTCTATATGCTTAATGTCCAGAAGTGGGTGAGTGAGTATGGAGATGACATCAAAACGTATATCGCCCTGCCAGTTGTGCTCATGTACATAATTGTCTGCGGCATTGAGGATATGCTCCGCTTTATGTTCGTCTACAAAGTCTTCGGGGTGGCCAAAGGCTGAAGATCGTCGGGTCTTCACTTCTACAAAAACTATTAAGTTTTCTTTAAGGGCTATAAGATCTACCTCCGCCCTACGGTAGCGATAGTTTTGTGCAACAATACGGAAGCCTTTCTTTTCTAGAAACTTAGCGGCCATCTTTTCGCCGGAGTCACCGGTATGTTGGGCAGGGGTTCTCATTTATCAGCGTTTGATTGTCATGGGGTTCATCGCAATTATTCCTAAAAGTTTGAATTCATTTTTCTATTTTGGCAGCACGTTATCACAAATTTAAATTTTTTGATATGCTACCCAACGTCAATCCTACCCAAACCTCAGCCTGGAAAAAACTAAGTGCTCATTTTGCGCAGCTTAAAGGTGTTCATATGAAAGAGCTCTTTAATAACGATGCTGAACGGTTTGAGCAGTTTTCTGCTAAGTTTGAGGATATACTACTGGACTACTCTAAAAACAGAATCACCCAGCAAACGCTTGATCTGCTGCTGGAACTCGCTGAAGAATGTAAGCTAAAAGATGCGATTACCGCTATGTTTAGCGGAGATCATATCAACCAGACTGAGGGGCGGGCGGTGCTTCATACTGCTCTGCGAAATCAGTCAGATAAGCCGGTTATGGTAGATGGTAAAGATGTAATGCCCGAGGTTAATGAGGTATTACAGCGTATGAAGGTATTCAGCGAACAGTTGATTAGCGGAACGTGGAAAGGCTATAGTGGAAAAGCCATTACCGATATTGTAAATATAGGCATTGGAGGGTCGGACCTTGGCCCTGTAATGGTTACTGAAGCACTCAAACACTATCAGGTACCTAATATTAAAGCTCATTTTGTGTCTAATGTGGATGGTACTCATATTGCAGAAACCCTGAAAGGATTAGATGCTGAAACTACCCTTTTTATTATCGCCTCTAAAACTTTTACCACCCAGGAGACCATGACCAATGCAGAGTCTGCCAAAAAATGGTTTTTAGACAATGGTGGTAATCAGGAAGGTGTAAAAAAACATTTTATTGCTCTCTCTACCAGCAAAGATAAAGTGGAAGCATTTGGCATAGATGCTGCCAATATGTTTGGCTTTTGGGACTGGGTCGGTGGACGCTACTCGCTCTGGTCGGCTATAGGTATGCCTATCGCCTGCACCATAGGTTTTGCGCGTTTTGAAGAACTGCTTGCTGGTGCTCATGCTATGGATAAGCATTTTCAGGAGGCTGCTTTAGAAAATAACTTACCAGTAATTTTGGCATTGATTGGTATCTGGTATAATAACTTCTTTGAAGCAGAGTCGGAAGCTATTTTACCTTATGATCAGTACATGCATCGTTTTGCTGCCTATTTCCAGCAGGGTAATATGGAGAGCAATGGTAAATATGTAGACCGTAGCGGAAATAAGGCGGATTACCAAACCGGGCCTATTATCTGGGGCGAACCGGGTACCAATGGCCAGCATGCCTTTTATCAGCTTATACACCAGGGTACCAAACTTATTCCCTGCGATTTTCTTGCGCCTGCACAGACCCTCAATCCTGTAGGAGACCACCACGAGAAGCTACTGGCCAACTTCTTTGCTCAGCCGGAAGCACTTATGAATGGCAAAACAAAGGCAGAAGTAGAAGCAGAATTAGAGCAGCAGGGACTTAGTGCAGAAGAAATAGCCAAACTAGCGCCTTATAAAGTATTTGAAGGCAACCGTCCTACCAACTCTATACTCTTTAAAAAATTGACACCTCGTACATTGGGTAGTCTGATTGCCATGTATGAGCACAAAATTTTTGTGCAGGGCGTTATCTGGAATATTTTTAGTTTCGACCAGTGGGGAGTTGAATTGGGCAAGCAACTGGCTAAAAACATTCTGCCTGAGCTGGAAAGCGAAGAGCAGGTGAACAGCCATGATGCCTCTACGAACGGATTAATAAACGCTTACAAAGCAATGAGAAAGTAAACGCATGTGCGGTGAGTAAATGTGGTATAAACTATACCCTTATCGTGTTTACTCACCCTTTGCCATATTATAACTTCTGAAAAAATGACAGCATTATATCCTCTTAAGTTTAGAACCATCTTTAAAGACAAGCTCTGGGGTGGGAAAAAAATCAAAACTATCCTTAATAAAGATTTTGGGCCACTACCCAATTGTGGAGAAACCTGGGAAATCTCAGGGGTGGAAGGTAACATCTCTGAAGTAGCAGAGGGTGCCTTAGCTGGAAAAGACTTAAAATCTTTAATACAAGAGTACCAGGGAGAACTGGTAGGTAACAAAGTTTACAACAAGTTTCAGGATGAGTTTCCTTTGCTTGTCAAGTTTATAGATGCCAATGACGATCTGTCTATACAAGTGCATCCGGATGATAAACTGGCAAAAGAACGCCATAACTCATTTGGCAAAACAGAAATGTGGTACATCTTTCAGGCGGATGAAGGATCTAAGCTCATTAGCGGTTTCAACCAGCCTATGAGCAAAGAAAAATACCTGGAGGCTTTTAATGCGGGTAAGTTAACGGATATTCTTAACCAGGAACCGGTGCAGGCAGACGATGTGTTCTTTTTGCCGGCTGGTAGAGTACATACTATCGGAAAGGGGCTCCTTCTGGCAGAAATTCAACAGACTTCTGATATTACATACCGTATCTATGATTTTGACCGTACTGATGCAGAAGGTAATGCGCGTGAGCTACATGTAGAGGAAGCTCTTGACGCCATAGACTATCAGCATTATGATTCGTACAAGACAGACTATGAGCCTCAGCTAAATAAACCCGTAAAGCTTGTATCTTGCCCATACTTCGAGACATTCAGGATAGAAGCAAATCAGGCCATTGAAAGGAACTATCAGGAGCTGGATTCATTTGTAATATACGTATGTATGGAAGGCGAAGCAGAAATTATGGCTGATGGCAAAGGCTATAGTATGAAAAAAGGTGACTCTTACCTGATTCCTGCAAGCATTAAGCATACAAAGCTAACTACCAGCTCAAGTTTTAAGATGCTGGAGTCTTTTGTACCTCAGGAGAAATAATGAACACTAAGCAAAACAAGCAGGTAAATTTTCAACATCTCGGTCTGATTGATTATCAGGAGGCCTGGGATTATCAGGAAAAGCTATTTGCCGAAACCATAGCGCTCAAAATTCAGAATCGTAAGCTGCCGGAGAACGAACAGCAGCTTACACCAAATTATCTGCTTTTTTGCCAGCACCCCCACGTATATACACTTGGCAAAAGTGGGCAGCAGGAGCATCTGCTTCTTAGTGAGCAGGCACTGGTAGAGAAAAATGCCCGCTATTATAAAATTAACCGTGGTGGTGATATAACTTATCATGGCCCCGGACAGATTGTTGCCTACCCCCTGCTAGATCTGGATAACTTCTTTACAGACATTCATCGCTATCTCCGTTATCTTGAAGAAGCTGTAATCCTTACCCTGTCTGATTATGGACTGGAAGCCGGACGTATAGATGGCCTCACGGGCGTATGGCTGGACCATGTAGCGCAAAAGAACCCACGGAAAATCTGTGCTATGGGTGTAAAATCCAGCCGCTGGGTTACTATGCATGGGCTCGCATTTAACGTAAATACAGACTTGCAGTATTTTGAGTATATAGTACCCTGCGGCATCAGTGATAAGGCAGTTACCTCTTTGGAAAAAGAACTGGGAAGCCCACAAAATATAGAAGAAGTAGAAACCAGACTAAAGCAGCATCTGGCCAATCTTTTTGAAATGGATCTGGTAGCCAAGAAGCCAGCAGCACTTTAATTATGGAGTACTAATATGAAGAAAGATATAGATTTTCCTAAAGTAGAAGGAGTATCCATGGCAATTACTCGCCGAAGAAACACAGAGTCTCGTGAGTACGACTATTTTGTGTATCTAATTAATGATAAAAATGTAAGGTTAGAAAACGTTTTAATCAATTCTTCTGGTTATAGCGAAGGTAATAAGACTAAAACATCTACACTTAGGCACTTTACTAAAAGTATTGAGCCGCTCACTTCTTTTAAAGTGGAAACTATTATGCCCGACCTTTTTAAGCTGGTCAACCAATTTTGGGTGAGCTTTTATATTGGCGATAAACTATACGATAAAAAGTTTCTCTTTCTACCCGAGAGCACACACGAAGATCACTTTTCTTTCATAGAGTCGGTACAGATGGAAGGGGTATTGCATGCCTAGGTAATAATTAGTGAAGAAATTGGTTTGTTCACAATATTTATTACTTGTCACTGGTAATATTGAGCATATACACTTAATTTGTTGCTAAAGTCCTTTAGTTAGCCTGACCTTTCAAAAGTTAAAAGCCTAAAAATAGCTGTATCTCAAGCGTCGTAACATAGACAATATAATTGAGAAAAATGCTTAGGCTTTATCTACTAACTTTCTGGACTGTTCTGCGTATTTGCAAAGAGTTAAGTATGTGTTTAAGATGTACCGGAAAAGACCCCATGTAAGCTGTTTTCTTTTAGTTCTATTGCTCCTCTGCTCCCTAGGTTTAGGCATGTCGGTTGCGCAGGAGCTAGTTGTAAGTGGAAAAGTAACCGATGCTGAAACCGGTGATGCTGTACCTTTTGCTAATGTTGTGCTTAAAAGTACAGGAAAAGGTACCAATACCGATTTTGATGGTATTTTTCAGTTACAATTGCCCGCCCATTCGCAGCAAGATACTTTGCAGATAAGCTATGTGGGGTATATCTCTAAGTCACGGGCTTTTACCCCTGCCAAAAGTCAAACTATTAACATTCAGCTTTCGCCAGATGTAGTCTCTTTACAGGAGGTTGTCTTTTATGCAGGCGAAAACCCTGCCTTTGAAATTTTGCGCCGCTTAGATAAGCGCAGAGACATCAACAACAGAAGTAAGCTGGATGCCTATGAGTATGAGAGCTATACAAAAGTTGAAATTGATATAGATCATCTGCCGGAAAAAGAGAGGCAGAGTAGTTTTTTGCGTAAAGTTACAGATCGTTTGGATAGCCTTCAGCAGGTTTTAGGCGAAGATGGAAAACCCATTATTCCTGTGTTTTTGTCAGAAACGGTATCGCAGGTTTACCATAAAAACAATCCAGACCTCCGAAGAGAGAATATTCTAAAAACCAAGATTTCTGGCGTAGGCCTGCAGGCAGACAGTTGGTTGGCGCAAATTACTGGATCTACCTTTCAGCAGTATAATTTTTATCAAAACTGGCTCAATATAGTGGGTAAAGAATTTATTTCTCCAATTGCGAGTGGAGCGCGACTCTATTATGAGTACGACCTAAGCGATAGCCTTTATGTAGGCAAGGACTATTGTTATCGCCTTGATTTTTTTCCTAAAAGTGAGCAGGATCTGGCTTTTAGAGGTACAGTCTGGATTACGAAGGAAGAATACGCCTTAAAACAGGTAGACGTACAAATTACTGAAAAGGCTAACCTCAATTATATTGAGCAAATTCGTATTCAGCAGACGCTGACTAAAGATAGCTCAGAGGCCTGGCTTCCTGAGAAAACCAGAGTGCTGATAGACTCTGAAGAGTTTGGCAATACCCCAGGCCTGTTAGCAAAGTTTTATAGTTCTAATCGCGATTTTGTTGTTAACCGGGAGCATGACAGCCGATTTTACGAAACGAATGTAAGTGTACTGGAAACTGCTTATGAGACGGATGAAAGCTATTGGCAACAAAATCGTCACGAGCAACTGACAAGTAGTGAGCTGCAATTGTATGATATGATAGATACGCTCAACCAGATTCCGGTAGTAAAAACATATGCTACCATACTAGATACATTTATCAGTGGTTATAAACCTATCGGAAAGATTGATATTGGGCCTTATCTCTATACTTATGCAAACAATACTGTAGAAGGACACCGAGGTAGATTAGGTTTCAGAACAAATAGTAATTTCAGCAAAAGGTGGACTTTAAGAGCCTATGGGGCATACGGAACCTTAGATAAACAATGGAAATATGGAGCAGGGGTTGACTATATTTTAAGTCGTGCCCCTTGGGCTACAGTTAGTATAGACCACTCTCATGACCTAAGCCAGATTGGAATTTATGCCGAAGAGTTACAGAACGAAAACTATATCTTTTATGCGTCTTCATTTTTTGGCGATTTAGATCGTGCCTATAGATTTGACAGAACAAGTATTAGTCTCTTTCGTCAGCTACCCCTAGGCCTATCTACTACAGCTACTTTTCGTCATGAGTGGTTTGAGCCGCTCTTTAACTTTGCCTATCTGGAAAACCCTTCAGACGCACTTTCAGTACAGGATGGGCGTTTTACTACTTCTGAAATTAGGTTGGAAGCTAAGTTTGCACGTGATGAGCAGTTTGTGCAGCAGGGAAATCGCCGTTTGAGTTTAGGAACTTTGCGTTGGCCTGTATTTAAGCTTAAATATACCATAGGTCTGGAGGGTGTGCTGAGTAGCGACTTTGCTTACCGTAAGCTTGAAGGTAGCATCAGCCAACGGTTAAAGATGGGTATCCTTGGAACTTCTACTTACGAATTAGAAGGAGGGTACATATTTGATGCTTTACCCTATCCATTGCTTAAAATACATTTAGGCAATGAGTCGTCTTTTTACTCTACCGCAGCATACAGTACTATGAACAGGATAGAGTTTATCAGCGACCACTATGCGGCACTTCATTACAAGCATTCATTTCAGGGTTTTATACTGAACAGGGTTCCGCTCATCAAAAAGCTGAAATGGCGGCTACTGGCTACTACCAATGTGTTGTATGGAGGAATACGAGAAGAAAATAAAAAAATACTGGCAGAGACAGATCTAGCGGGTAACCCTATACCAACATTTGGATACCTGGGTGATAAGCCATTTGTAGAAGTGGGTTATGGTGTAGAAAATATTTTTAGAGTAGTAAGAGTAGATGCTTTCCATAGACTAACTTACAGAAATAACTCTGCTGCCAGTAAGTTTAAAGTGATGCTATCTTTCCAGTTCATTCTATAAGATATATTTAAGGTTGCTCCAGTAGCGGACGTCCAATTTTGCTAAAATAATAGGGGTAACGCTTGATTATCCTTTTGCGCTCTTCATCTGTTTTGGCAGCTTTATAAGCTTCCATAGCCAATTTATTTATATCGCTTATTTCTTTGCGTTCGGCTTTGGTCAGGTACCAATGGGTAAATGTATTTTCCAACTCAGTAATCAAGTTTTTTTCAGAGTATTCTTTAGCACTAATATTTTCTACGGTGTAGTGGTTGGCACTTGTCTCAGTATATGCATGCTTTAGAGGACGATCCATAGCATGAGATGCTCTCTCTTTGCTGGGAATTACAACGGTGTAGATAAATATGGCAAGGCCGCTCAGGATAGTAATAGTATAAGGTAATGCTCTTTGCATTGCGGTTTGGTGTATTGATTGAGTGTAAACGCTTAAAAAGTGCCAGGCTTGCAAACTAAAACAGCCTATCTATTAATCTCTAGCAAAAAAATAGCTATAAAAAACTAAACATGGGCAGTATATGAAGCAAAAAAGGTGTTTTTACCCTTAATATTGAGTGTTCTTAAATAACTATACTGCTCAAAAAATATAGTCTAATATAAGTAGATTTTGAGTAAAATCTACTTATAAACTTAATCCTGGATCATTCTCTGAAAAAATAATTGATAAAAGTGTCTTTATCTCTTCTGCTTTGTCATAATCTCCCAACTTCTCAAAAGACACAATCAGGTTACGAAACATTCTTCTTATAATATCAACATTGCTACAAGGCTCGTAAAAGATATCTATTGGCTGAAGCTTTAGCTGTGCAATATAATTGTCAATATCGTTTTTGCTAAAAATTAGCCCACGATTGAAAGCATTTACATAAAATTGCATTTCCTCTGACTTATAGGTTAAGATAAAGAGGCTGGGTAAGTTAACTCCATAAATTGGCAACTTAAGGCGCCGGGCCACCAGCATATATATTACACAAAGGCTAATTGGGTTTCCTTTTTTACTCTCCAGCACCATGTTAATCATGGAATTTGCCGGAGCATGAAAGTTTTTAGTATTGGCGCTAAATTTCAGCTTACTGAAGAGTACGCTATTTAAAATTTTGACCTGGTCAAAGGGGTGGACGTCTGTTTTAAACTCCAGCCAGGCCTCATAGTAGATTTGTTCTAACTGTTTTTTAAGTTGATCCAGCGATAAGTCAGGGTATTGGTAGGTTGCAATAATCCACATCCCTTCCAGTAAATCCTGATCTTCAGAATTAAACCAGTTTTTCAATCTGTTCTTAAGAGATTCAAACTGAAGGGTATGGATAATGTCTTCTATCCTCTTCTGTACGTTAGGGTTAAAGCTGTTTTCCCACTGCTCTTCTAAAAAAGGGATAATAACATCTCCAAAAGAAATAATTTTATCCTCCACATGTCCTAATACCTCCTGGTCATCATCGTCTAGTAATGAAACTAGTGCTTTTAACTCTTTATCGTCCATAGGTTCTTCCCCTCTCAAATTCTAAGCGTAAGTTATATAGTGTTAATCTTTACCGCCAAAGATAGAAAATCTCACGTAGCGTTTTGGATTAGCCTTCAAATCTACTAATAAGCTATCCAGATCAGCAACAGTTTGATTAAGATTGACATACAAAGAGTCATCATTAATAAGTTTACCCATAGTACCATCCTCCTGCTGCATTTTTTGAGTTATAGACTGTAGGTTAGCCATAGTCTGATCTAGCTTTTGCACAGTAGATTGTAACTGAATCTGGTTGAGCGAATCCGCCAGATTATTAAGTTTTGCCATGAGAGGAGCCACCCCTTGCTGCTCATCAGCCAATGTTTCTGAGAGTGTACTTAGGTTGGTAATAATATTACCGAGGTTTCTACGATTTTCTGCCACGAGAGATTCTGCCTCTACAGTAATGCTTTCTACGTTCTCCAGCGCATTAGTTACACTCCCCGTATCGCGAACAAAGGCAGAAAGAATAAAATTTAATTTAGTAATAGTGGAGTCAAGCTGATCTACAATGGGAAGCGTTTTGGCCTGTACCAGTTCAGCAATACCTACCTCCTTTTTAGACACTAAAGTATCGCCCTCTGCCAATGGTTGGTTTATATCTCCGGTCTCTAGAATAATGGCTTTGCCCCCCAGTAGGTCACTGGTAGTGAGTACAGCGGCAGCATTTCTGCCTACAATCACTTCTTCGTCCAGCTTAAGGGTTACCAATAACTTATTATTACGACTTTGTAGCAGATCTATTTTATCCACATAACCTACCGGTAAACCGTTGATCAATACTGAATTTGAGGCAGTAAGACCATCTATTTCTTCGTATACCACGTAGTATGTGTTGTTGGTTGAGAGTATTTCGGTTCCTTTTAAAAATCTGATACCAAAATAGAGTATGGCTCCTGCTATTATGGCTAGGATAGCTACTTTAACTTCTTTGGAAACTTTCACTAAAAAATATTATTGGTTAGTATTTATCATAGGCTATAAAAACAACCCATCGCATAAGCTAGAGGGTTGATAGTTTTAAATAACGAGATAATTCTTAAAGGGATTCTATTTCTTGCTTATAATCTCTAATAGCACGATAAATCCCTGAAGCAATATATACCTGCCCCAGCCGATCATTAAGATACTTTTCTTCTTTGGGGTTGGTGAGGTAACCTACCTCTACCAGCACACTGGGCATTGACGTACGCCAAAGCACCCAAAACCCGGCCTGTTTAACCCCTCGGCTTCGACGACCTACGCGCTCTTTAAATTGTCTCTCTATTTTATCTGCTAACCGTAGGCTATTGTTTAGATATGCCCCCTGGTACAATGAAAAAAGTATATGAGACTCAGGAGAAAGTGGATCAAAACCTTCATAGCGCTCTTCGTAGTTTTCCTCCATCAGTATCACTGAGTTTTCGCGCTTCGCCACTTCCAGGTTACCTTCGCGAGTATGCGCACCCATAACGTAACTTTCTGTACCGTGCACCGACTCATTGCCTGGTGGTAGCGCATTAGCATGAATAGAAATAAAGATATCAGCATCATTTTTGTTTGCCAAAACCGCACGATCTTCTAGAGATGGAAAGCTGTCATCGGTACGAGTAAAGATTACTTCTACGTCATCCATGTTTTCCTTAATAATGCGGCCAAGATGTGTCGCAATATTAAGTACTACATCTTTTTCGTTAGAAATAAGCCCATGAGTGCCAGGATCTTTACCTCCATGCCCAGGGTCTATGACTACTTTCTTTACTCTATATTGTTTGACGCCTGCCGTATTGAAAGTGGCAGCTAGCAACAGGAGCGAAAAACTACTGATTAAGATAATATTTTTCACGGAGCTACGGTTGTTAGATAAACAAACAATAACTTTGTACAAAGTTGATACATTTTATTAAAAACTGAAATAGCGGTTGACTTATTTAAAATACGCATGTAGCCTGTCATTATTATTCATCAGCTTGGCTGATCTCTTTGCTCAGGAAGGCGAAAGACCCTTTCAGAACGATACGACTGGGGTGTTATCTCCTTCCTTATCAGATACTTTGGCTTCAGATACTATCCCCTTAGATACACTGCCAACTAGCGATACAACCACTGTGGCTGTTGATAGTTCCCAGGCGCAGGGAGATATTAAAACAACCATAGACTATAGTGCCCAGGACTCTATCTACTTTGACGTAGTTAACAGGAAAATTTACCTGTATGGTGATGCCAAAATAGATTATGGTGAAGTAAAACTAGAGGCAGCCTATGTAGAGTTAGATTGGGTCAACAACATGCTTACCGCCAAAGGTATGCCAGACTCGACCGGAAAAGTGGTAGGGCAGCCTCTTTTTACAGAAGGGGCGGAAGAGTACCAAACAGAAACGATTAGGTACAATTTTAAGACTCGTAAGGCCTATATAAAAGGAGTGCTTACCCGCCCTCAGGAGGCAGAAGGTTATGTATACGGAGAGAGTGTAAAGAAAAACGAAAACGACGAGGTATTTATAAATAAGGGTTGGTACACACCATGTGACTGTGAACCAGGCGAAACACCGGATCTTTATATTAAATCCAGAAAGATGAAGGTAGTTCCGGGAGAGTTGGTAGTATCTGGCCCCTTTAACCTGGTGATTACCGATATTCCGACTCCTTTAGGGTTGCCCTTTGGTATTTTTCCCATGCCTCGTCGCGAGAATTCAGGTATTATCATTCCTACCTATGGGGAAGAGAGGCGCAGAGGATTTTTTCTGAAGAATGGGGGCTACTATTTTGATATCAACGATTATGTAAATCTGACCCTTCTGGGTGATATCTATTCCAGAGGAAGTTATGGCTTTTCTATTATTTCTGATTATCGTAAGCGCTACGCCTATAATGGAGGGCTCAATTTTCAGTATAACCGCCAACTTTTAGACCCTGATGGGGCTGAGAAAGAAGAAGCCAACGATTTTCGTCTTACCTTCAGGCATACTCCACAATCAAGGGGTAATAGCCGGTTCTCTGCTTCAGTCAATATTGCTACCAGCTCTTATATTCAGAACAACCCTACGACAAATGTAGAGAGCAACCTACGGACCACCTTAAGCTCTACGGTTTCCTATTCTACATCATTCCGCAATACACCTTTTAATATGGCAATGAGCTTCCGTCATAATCAGAATTTATTGACTGAGGTGTTCAACGTAATTTTGCCGGAAGTATCCTTAAACATGAACAGGGTATACCCTTTTAAAAATATTGTAACTTCCAGAAGTAACTGGCTTGCTAAAGTGAATGTGGGGTACCGTATGTCGGCCAGAAACCAGTTTACTAACGAACGGGTAAGTACCCCCAGTGGTTTGTCTACAGATATTATCGCCAACCGGGATCCGCTGGCAGATAGTGTGCTTGCTATTAACGGAGATAATTTGTCTGCGATTCTGGATCGTACGCAAACGGGTGTGGAGCACTCTATACCTATTTCTACCTCTTTTAATGTTTTTAACTACTTTACTGTTTCTCCCTCTTTTAACTATGAGGAGCTTTGGTATCTGAAAGAGCTAGATTATGATGATGAAAGCATTCCTGGTAAAGTGATTGTGAACGAAAGAAATGGCTTTTCGCGAGCTTCTTCCTGGAATACAAGCCTTGGGGTAAATACCCGGTTTTACGGTTTATTTAATATCGGTGGTGAGAAAATACAGGCCATACGACATACCGTGATTCCTTCGGTCAGTTTAAGTTATCGTCCTGACTTTTCTGAAGAAAGCTATGGCTACTATCAAAGAGTAAGGCTGGACGATGAGGTACTAATAGACCCCAATACTGGCTATGACCGTAACGAAAAGCTTATATCTATTTACGATGGCTTTATTTATGGCGCTCCTTCCCCTGGCAAGAGTGGTTCGGTAGGTTTCTCTCTGAACAATAACCTGGAGATGAAAGTAAGGAATGACAAAGACACGACCGAGAATGCAAAAGCTACTCGTAAAATACCAATTTTTGAGAGTTTGTCATTAAGTACAAGCTATAACCTAATGGCAGACTCGTTTAAGCTGGCTCCCTTAAATATATCGGGTCGTACTCGCTTGTTTGATAACAAGGTTAACATCAATGCATCCATGTCAATGGATCCCTACTCTTATGTAAAAGATAATTTTGAACCTTTTGATACCGTGGGCACACAAGGTACTTCAAGCTTTAAGGTTTATGAGAACTTTACCAGGGTAGATCGGTACGCCTGGGTACCTTCTGACGAAAACGACGGGTTTAAACTTGGTACTATTACACGAGCCAGCTTGGCACTGAGTACTAATTTTCAACCCAAGAAAAAGAAAGGGAAAGACGCAGACACAAAAACAGAGAATGCGGATGTCACAGAAGAAGAATTGGCCTATATCAATCAGAACAGAAGCGACTATGTGGATTTTGATATTCCCTGGAGCATACGACTGCGCTATAATCTAAGTTATACCAATGACCCAAGGCGTAGGCAGATTGCTGGCGAAGAAGATAAAGTAAGGCAGTCAGTTATGTTCTCTGGGGATGTTAGCGTAGCCCCCAAATGGAAGGTGCAGTTTAGCTCAGGCTATGATTTTGTCAATGAAGAGATTACCCAAACCAGTATAGACGTATTCCGTGATCTGGGCTGCTTTGATTTCCAGTTTAACTGGGTGCCTTTTGGTAGGTTTACATCTTATCACGTGCAGGTCAATGTTAAATCAGCAATGCTAAGTGACCTGAAACTTCAGAGGAGAAGAGCCTGGCAGGATTTCTAGTCCAGCTGCCGTTTGGCTATAAATGCCGCTCCAATTAGAGCGAGCAGTAGTAGAATACCAGCTAGCTCAAAAGCCAGCACATAGTCTGTCATCAGAAGAACGCCGAGCTGTTTAACAGTAGAGCTTTCTACCAGTCCCTTGGTAGACTGGGCCTCCTTTATCCATGCCAAAGACTGAAAATTTACCTGAAGTATAGCAAAACTTAACAGACCAAATAGCGACAAACCTATAATAGCTCCCCAAAACTGATGCTGCCCTTGGGTTAACACTGCCTGACCAGAAATTTTATTGGTAAGCATAACACCAAAAATCATAAGCACCAGTATCCCGCCCACATATACCATCACCTGGGTAATAGCCAGAAAGTCTGCGCCTGAAAAAATGTATACGGCTGCTACCCCTAAAAAACTGATGATTAGCAAAAAAGCAGCATACAATACATTACGGGTAAAAAGGATCATAGCCGCACTTAGTATTGCAAAACCAGCGAAAATATAGAAAATAATATGGGTGGGGCTCATAGCTTAATCCTCGGGGTTAGTGCCGTCAGCTTTGTTTTGCTGTTCTTTTTTCTTTTTGTCATCCATAAGTTTTTTAGCCATTTCCTGAGGATCACCCCCAGAGGTTTTAGGCTTAATTTTTGGCTTCATCATTCCCGCTTTAGGTTTGTAAGCAGGTTTAGGCTTAACTCCTCCTACTTTTGGCTTCATGCTGGGTTTGGCAGAAGATGCTGTGCCACTGGCGTCTTTTTTGGCAGCAGCTTCAGCCTTAGCTTTTTCTTTCTTCTTCATAAACTCATCCAACTCCTTTTTCTTTTCTAAAATCTCCAGTGGAGTCATGTTAGAAAATGAGAAGTTATGATCATCTACATCAAACTCGCTAAAGTCATAGTCTTTGGTCATGGTGAGACACTCCGTTGGGCATACAGTTGTGCATAAGCCACAAAAGCAGCATTTGCCCATATCAATATCAAACTTGGCAGGGTATAGGCGTTTAGAGGAGCCATCTGAGGTTTTTCCTATTTCTTCTACAGAGCGTACAGCCTCAATTTCAATACAGTTAACGGGGCAAATTTTGGCACATTTGTCACACACAATGCAGTCTTCAATTTCATTGTGTAGCTTGTAGCGACCATTGTCTGGTACAGGAATTTTTTCGCTGGGGTACTGTAGCGTAACAATCCCGGTATTCTGCTCAAAATATTTTTCGTTTTCAATACCTATCGGTTGGCGATGGTTTTTGGCGTCCAGCAAATGACGGAAAGAGAGTTTTAAGCCACCTAGCATAGAGCTTATGCCTTCTTTAATATTACCCCAATATGTATTGTTAGCACCTTGTCCTTGCATACAAAAAAGTTCTGCTAGTTCAAATTTGACGATGTGAAAGTAAGAGGAACCTCAGTAAATAACAATATTAGGCATGAAGCTCGGCAATACAAAATCAGCTATAGGTCTTAGCCTGCTTTTCAGCTTCGTCTGCCTGCATCTGTTTGTCGTACAAAGTTTTGTATACCCCGCCTTTTTCCAGTAAAGACTCATTGGTACCTTCTTCAACAATTCTGCCGTCATCCAGTACCACTATTTTATCAGCAAGTTTAGCGGATGAAACACGGTGAGAGATAATAATGGTTGTTCTGCCTTGCATAATCTCTTTAAGGCTAGTAAGAATAGTATTTTCTGTCTTGGTATCTACCGCAGATAAGCAGTCGTCCAGTATTAAAATTTTAGGGTCACGGGCAATCGCTCTTGCTATTGACACTCTTTGCTTTTGTCCGCCGGAGAGGGTAATTCCTCTTTCACCTAATTTGGTAGCTAGCCCATCGGGAAAATCGTCAATGGTATTTCTAAGATCAGCATGATTGGTAGCTTCCTGTACCTCCTGATCTCCAATGTTTACTGAGCCAAAAGCGATATTGTTGTAAATAGTGTCTGAGAAGAGGAATACATCTTGCGGAACATAACCAATCTGGCTACGGAGCGTCTGTAAATCAAAATTACGGATGTTGGTACCATCAATTTTAACTTCTCCCTCTTCTACATCGTACATACGCGGTATAATGTTGGCAATAGTACTTTTACCAGAGCCGGTAGTACCGATAATGGCAATGGACTGGCCAGACTTAACATCAAAAGAAATTTGGTTAAGTGCCCGTATGCCAGAGTCAGGGTATACGAAAGAAACATTTTCAAGGGAAACATCTCCCTTAATTTCTTGCTTCTGTTCTCCAGAGATAATATCGTTTTTAATATTCAAAAACTCATTAATCCGCTTTTGAGAAGCTGCCGCTCGCTGAATAATGCTGGTAATCCAGCCCAGAGAAGTAACGGGCCAGGTTAGCATATTTACATAAATAATAAACTCAGCGATAACTCCTGGAGAAATAGCCCCTTTAATCACTTCAGCCCCGCCTATAAATACAGTAATTACGGAGCTAAGGCCGATGAGTGCTACAATGAGCGGAATGAAAAGAGCGTTAACAAACGCCAGACGTATAGACTTATCTTTGTAGTCATTGCTGGCTTCTATAAACTTTTCTGAAGAATCTTTTTCTCTGACAAAAGATTTAATCACTCTTATTCCTGAAAAAGCCTCCTGCACGTAAGTAGAAAGCCCCGAAAGACTTTGCTGTATCTCTTCGGAGCGGCGGTTAATAATATTGTTGACATAATATATACTCAATGAAAGTATAGGAAGAGGAATAAGAGTATATAAAGTCAGGCGCACATTAACAGAGAACATGTACGGGATCAGAATGGCAAAGAGGGTAAACAAGTTAAGCCCATACATAATACCCGGCCCAAGGTACATTCTTACCTTAGACACATCTTCTGAGATACGCGCCATAAGGTCGCCGGTATTATTTCTACGGTAGAAGCTGGTAGGCAATGATTGATAATGATCATATACCTCGTTTTTGAGGTCAAATTCAATCAGACGAGAGACCACAATAACGGTCTGCCTGGTAAGAAAGGTAAATAGACCTTTAAGCAGGGCCATAAGAAGTATGGCTGCGCCGTATATAAAAATACTACCTGCAAAGATTTGATAGATAAGGTCCTGTAGTTCCAGTCCATCATATATCCTGAATAGCGCAATGTTCTCTTCTACCAGATTTATCGCTCTCCTGACGATCTGAGCAGGAATAATTGCAAATACATTGGATATGATAATGAAGAGTAAGCCCAGTAAAAGCCTGTACTTATACTTGAGCAGATACTTATTTAAGTAGCTAAGTTCTTTCACTTTTTGTTTCAACGGTTTCCTTAACAAATGGTTCTTTCAACCTTTTTGTTAATTGGTATACTTCTGAAAAAAAATCTACTTTTGTACAGCTTTACAGCTAAGTAGTGGAATAGACGCACAAAAAGCAGCCACTATACAAGTAGAGTGCAAAAATAATGAAAGTAAATACAGTAGAAAGTTTGTCGGGTAGTACAGAAGAAAAAGGAATGAACACATTTGATATTATGGCTAAGTACGGCCATGAGCAAATCGTTCAGTGTTATGATGAGGCCACTGGCCTAAAGGCAATAATAGGAATACACTCTACCGTTTTGGGGCCGGCAATGGGAGGTACTCGTATGTGGAACTATGCGAGTGATGAAGAAGGAATACTAGATGTACTTCGGTTATCCCGGGGTATGACTTATAAGTCTGCCATCTCTGGGCTCAATATAGGTGGCGGTAAAGCTGTGTTAATTGGTGATCCTAAAAAACTGAAGTCTGAGACGTATCTAAGGCGTTTTGGTAAATTTATTGAAAGCCTGAACGGAAAGTATGTAACTGCTGGAGATGTTAATATCAGCACCAGAGATCTGGAGTACATACGTATGGAAACTTCGCACGTAACAGGCTTACCTGAAGCTCTGGGAGGAGGAGGATCTTCTTCGCTCATTACGGCTTTTGGTGTATATATGGGTATTAAGGCAGCTGCCAAACAAGCTTTTGGTACAGATAGCCTGGAAGGTAGAAAAGTAATGCTTCAGGGGGTAGGAGCCGTAGGTATGCGTCTTTTGCAGTATCTGGTAGAAGAAAAAAGTGATGTCTTTGTATCAGATATAGAAGAAGATAGGCTGCAATACGCCTCCCGAGAGTACGGGGCTCATGTAGTTAGTCCTGAGCAGATATTTGATATAGAGTCAGATATATATGCTCCATGCGCTTTAGGAGCTACCCTGAATGACTATAGTATACCTAAACTCAAGTGTACAGCTATTGCCGGAGGAGCTAATAACCAACTGGAAGATGAAGAAAAACACGGGCAAATGCTGATGGATAAAGGGATTATATACGCTCCTGACTTTTTGGTAAATGCCGGAGGAATTATGGCAGTAGCGGCTGAGTACATGGGAGAGTTTAATAAAGAATACCTTTATCAAAAGGCGGAAGGTATTTATGATAAATGCCTGGAAGTACTCAAAAAAGCAAAAGTACAGCAACAAAATGCTCAGTTAATGGCAATAGAAGTGGCCGAAGCCAGAATTTCTGCTATCGGGCAGCTACACCGTAGCCTGTAAGTGCTAGGTTAAACTTTTTTAGAAAAGGTAAATTTTTTGCTGTAGATCAGTGTTACTAGTCAGCTACTCGCGTATTATCAAATAAAGACATGCTAAACAGAAGAATATTAAGAGCCAAGGCGATGCAACATGTATATGCCTATAAACAATGCCAGAGATCAAACTATGAGCTGGCATTTCAACATATACAAGACGCTTATCAGCCAGACCTTAACTCTATGGAGGTGCAGGATAAACATCAACTTGCTGCTGAGAGTAAACTGGCAGCAGAGCTGCTGGAAGATTATTTTGGGCATAAGCCTATGCGCGAAGCAGATGACAAGCATCGCAAGGTGGCCGAAGAAGCCGTACGTCTGTATGAAAGGCAGTGTAGCAAAGATGAGTCTTTTCTGCTTAATCAGATGTTGAGCTCCACCGAAAGAATTGCCGATCATTATCTGTTGTTTTTGTTGCTTCTAGTGGAGCTGGCAGAAGAGTCGCACCGTGACCAGCAAAAACCATCTTACTCCGCTAGACCTCAGGTAGAAGTGCACACCAACTTTTACCTAAACAAAGTAATACAGGCAATACGTGATAGCGAAGAGCTTCAGCGAGAAGCCGAACAGAGAAAGCTCAACTGGAATGAGCACGTGGTGGAAATCAGACAGTGGTACAAAAACAGTGTAAAGACTGACGAGGAGTTTAAGAAGTACCAAATGTCGGAACAGCCGGGCTTAGAAGAAGACATTAAGATCGTTCGTTATATCTTTAACAACATCATACTAAAAAGTGAACCGATTGCTAATGTATTTGAAGAGAATGATATTAACTGGGCAGAGAATAGTAAGGCAATCAAGAGCATGGTTAATAAAACTGTAAAATCTTTAGATGAAGATTCTGGAGAAATAGAGATTGTGGAGCTTACACCTAACTGGGAAGAAGACCGTGAGTTTTTGAGAGATCTTTATAAACTGACTATAAAAAATGATCTGGAGTATGAAACACTGATTAAGGAAAAGTCTAAAAACTGGTCGGTAGAGCGAATCGCGAGCCTGGATAGCATTGTAATAAAAATGGCGATAGCCGAAATGCTGAATTTTAGCAGTATTCCAGTGAAGGTCACCATTAACGAGTATATTGACTTGTCAAAGAACTACAGCACCCATAAGAGTAAGCAGTTTGTCAATGGTATGCTGGACGTAATCGCCCAGGAACTTCAGGACCGAAACATGATCCGAAAAAGCGGAAGAGGGCTTATTGACAATCAGTAGGTAATATTTCAGAGGCATTAGCGTATTAATACCATTATATTCGTTAGCAAGGATGAAAAGTCCTTTGTACTTTTATGTAAATTTGAATTTATAAGGTTAAATAGAATAATTATGAGCAAAACGGGTAGTAGTTTGTTGGTATTTTTTTCCGGTTTGCTAGCCGGAGCTGTAGCGGGTATTTTGTATGCGCCTGATTCAGGTATCAATACTCGTGACAGAGTAACCTTCAGACTAGAAAAATACAAAGGTAAATTGGAGGAACTGTTATCTGACCTTGTTCGTTCTAAGGAACAGCTTCCAGATAGTGTGGCTAAGTCAGACGGAGAGCGTGTAATTAACGATGCCAGAGAGAAAGCCAAGCAACTCCTTGATGATGTAGATAATCTGTTAGATCAAATCAAAAAATAATACTTAATAAGTATTAATTCTGTTTTATTAATAAATACAAGCACAATGAAAAGGTTGAATATTGGCATATTAGCTTTCTTTTCTGCAGGCGTATTGCTTTCTTCATGTGATAACGCAGCACTGGAAGACAAAGTAGCAGACCTTGAAAGAAGAGTAGCAGACTTGGAAGCAAAAGCTCCTGCATCAAAATCGGCAGCGCTTACTTCTCAAATCAGTCAAACCGAGACTAGTACTACTAGTGCTCCTACTGGCGAAGTGCCTAAGTTTGATTTTGAGGAAAGCTCTTATGACTTTGGCTCAATTACCGAAGGTGATGTTGTAGAACATACTTTTAAATTTACTAATACGGGCGAAGCTCCATTGGTTATTCAAAGTGCTTCAGCATCTTGCGGTTGTACTGTACCTAGCTATCCTCGTCAGCCAGTAGCACCAGGAGAAACTGGTGAAATTCAGGTGAAGTTTAATAGTGCTAACAAGCCGGGTATTCAGAACAAAACAGTAAGTATTACTGCTAATACTGATCCTACAATCACCAGACTGACGATCAAAAGTAACGTAATGCCAAAAAAAGATAACGGAGAGGCAGCAGGACCTGTCAGAAAATAGAGTAACACTAAAACAAATATGCTAACATCCATCCTATTACAGGCCACCGACGGACAAGGTGGCCTTATTGGTAATTTGCTTCTTATTGGAGGTATTGCCTTAATTTTTTACTTTTTTATGATCCGTCCGCAACAAAAGCGGCAGAAAGATCAACGTAGTTTTATTGATTCTGTGAAGAAAGGAGACATGGTAGTGACCGTGGGAGGCGTGCATGGAAAAGTAGTGGCAGTGGAAGATGATACTTTTATCCTTGAGGTAGACCGTGGTGCTAAAATTAAGTTTGAAAAAAGCTCAATCTCACTAGAATCTAGCAAGAAGTACGTAACAAAATCCTGATCTCTTGCGCCAGGGCAGAATAGATATAAAAGAAAAGCTGCATCAGTTTGTGCGGTTTTTCCCCTCTAATAAAGAAAAACTGAAGGTAGTAATGCTCTGCATGTTAGCAGCTACTACCTTTTGGTTTTTTAGTGCCCTAAATAAATCAGACTATACTACCCGTTTACAATACCCCCTCAACTTCGTTTATAACCAGGATAGCACTTATCTGTTAAGCTCGCTGCCAGAGAACATCAACATAGAAGTAAGTGGTGGAGGGTGGAACCTCCTTCGTAAAACACTTCTCTTTGATACCCCTCCTATTGATATTGAACTGAATGATCCCGTAAACACAAAATATATTACGGGCGAATCTCTTTCAGAAGAACTTAGCGAACAATTGGGTGACGTAAGGCTTACTACGGTCATCACGGATACGCTATATATCAATATAGATGAAGCTGCTGAAAAGGAAGTAGTACTTGCTATAAACCCTTCCTCTATTCCTCTGGGAGACTCTTATCAATTAGTTTCACCAATCAACCTGTCTTCCAAAACTGCTATAGTAAGAGGGCCTCGCACTGTACTAAGCAGTATGCAGGATACTCTTATGCTCAACTTACCTGACCCAGACAGTGAGATTAACACTGATTTTGAGCAAAGTATAGAAGTTTCTTATAACCGTTCAGACCTGGTTAGTATTACGCCAGAAGAAGTTAACGTATGGTTTAGAGTAGCCCCCTTTGATTTAGTAACACGCACTATAGAGGTAACACCTGTAAACTTCCCGGATGACACCTCATTGCAATTATCTACTAAGCGTGTAAAGGTAACATTTTGGGTGCAAAATGAGTATAAAGACTTAATTGATGGTTATAACTTTGAAGTAGTAGCAAATTTACGTACCTTGAACGTAGAAGATAGCACACTAACCCCGGTACTTAAAACATATCCTGATTTCGCTAAAAACATAGCAATCAGTCCCTCTAAGTTGAGAATTGAAAATGTTCAGTAATTTTTTTTCAGTAGGTATTACTGGAGGTATCGGATCAGGTAAAAGTCTGGTCTGTAAAATTTTTTTAGTGTTAGGCGTGCCTGTTTATTCGTCAGATGATCGCGCTAAATGGCTTATTTCACACGATAATGTGCTAAAACAGCAAATTATTCAGGAGTTTGGTACAGATGCCTATAATGAGGATGGAAGTGTAAATCGCGCATATCTGGCTAATACTATTTTTAAAGATGAAAACAAAAGAAAGGTTTTGAACGCATTAGTTCACCCCAGAGTAGGAGAAGACTTCAATAAATGGAGATCTGATATAGGGGGTAGCACTTATGTTTTAAAGGAGGCTGCTTTACTTTTTGAAACGGGAAGCTATAAAGAATTGGACAAAGTAATAAATGTAAGTGCGCCCGAAACACTTAGATTACAAAGAGTGTTAATGCGAGATTTACATAGAGATAAACAACAGGTAGAAAGTATTATTCAAAAACAGTGGACAGATAGTCAAAGAGAAGAATTGGCAGACTTCACGATTAAAAATGACGAACAACAAATGCTGCTACCTGCTGTACTGAAAATACATGAGCAATTGCTCAAACTTGCAAGCATGTAAAACCAAACGTAGCTGCTATTGATATAACTTTTACATTCTTCATTTAGATTTTTTAACTACTAAATTTTTAGTCATGAGTTTAGATAGGTATAGAAATGAGGTCTGGAAGGAAATCGACCTAGAAACAGACCTGCCCCATGCGCTATACGAAGTTTCCAGCCACGGAAGAGTAAAAAGTTATGCCGTCGACAAAGTAAAGGGCCGTATTATGAAAGGCTCTGATGTTAATGGGTATCTTTCGGTGATGGTTCGCTTGGGCAAAAAAGTATCACAAACCCACTACATACACCGTTTGGTAGCTATGGCGTTTATTCCACGCCCTAGCGAAGAACATCGCTACGTAGTCCATCTTGATTATGATAAGAAAAACAATAATCGTCATAATCTAAAATGGATGACTGAGGAGGAGCTAACCAAGCACAATAATAAGAACCCTGCTATTTTACGTAGCCGTACTACAGGTTATAAGCTTACAGAGTCGGATGTGAGGGTAATCAAAAGATTATTAAAGAGTAACAAGACTCGGTTAAGCATGATTGCCAAACGCTTTAATATCACACATACTCAACTTAACAGGATCAGATCTGGGGAAAATTGGGGGAATGTAACCATTTAGATAAGGCTACAGCAGGTCTTCTGGTAAAGAGATCTGGTCGGTATAAAACTTCATGCGGGAATGAGAGCTCTCCAGTAGATTGATTTTTTCAATCTTATCATCTTTATGGTTGTAGAACACTTCTACATAAAAGCCATGAAGAAGGTATAGATTTACCTTATAGTTGTAGTAACGGATGGCTACTACGAATGTACCCTCTCTGTACAAGACCTGGATCTTGCTTCTCAGCGATAAAGACATAAAGCGAGAGGAGGAGATCATTCTTTCCCGGATATAAAGCTGTAAGTTAATAATAAGCGCTGCGAGTTGCCAACTTCACAAAGGGCAACACAATATAACAAAAAAACCGCTTTTAATTAATTAAAAGCGGTTTTAGGGTGAAAGACGGGACTCGAACCCGCGACCTCTGGTGCCACAAACCAGCGCTCTAACCAACTGAGCTACAATCACCAGATTATGAGGCTACAAAAGTAGAAATACTAAGGCAGATTGCCAAATGCTGACATCCTTTTTGTAGAAAAATATTAAGGATTCAGACTATATTCTGCACGAATAGGAAAATGATCAGAATATGAGATGTCGCGGTAGATATTAAAGCTAGTTGCTCTGAGCTGCTTGCTATAAAATTGGTTGTCTATTCTTAAAAAGAATAACTTTCCATTATAGCTAAAACCAAAGCCATGCCCTGCCTCTTCAAAAGCATTAGACAAATGTTGTTTTAAAGTAAGGTATGTATAGCTGTAAGGTAAGTCGTTAAAATCGCCACAAACAATAACAGGATAGGGGCTTTGTAGGATGTGGTTTACCAGGTTATCTACTTGTTTGGCTCTTTCTACAAAGCCAAACCTAAGCTTTTTAGCAATGTTTAGATAGTTTTCTTTAGCCTGTTCAAATTCTCCAATCTTGTTTTCATCTATACTCATAGACTGAAGGTGCGTATTGTAAACCCTTATTGTATCCTCTCCGGTATTTACATCGGCGAATATAGCATGTTGATGTTTTGACTCCTCGTTTAGCACTTCTCCAGAATGAATTATAGGGAAGCGGCTAAAGATTGCCAGGCCAAATTGTGCTCCTATGCGATTAACAAACGCTGGCTTTACTACTACTGCATTATTGTTGGCTTGAGCTATTCTGCTAGTAGTATTAAATACCTCTGACTTATTGTCGTTGTAAAACTCCTGAAGACATTTTATATCTGCGTCATTCTTGGCAATCCAATTGACCATAGATTTACCAGGTGTATTCTTGTTTTGAAGGTATGCATAAGTGTTGAATACTCGGACATTATAATTGAGTACGCTTATATGTGTGCTATTCACTTCGCTCTTGAGGTCTGGATTATACGAAAAGCTAGATGATATATAAGGTGTACCTACGACTAATAGACATAGGTGCAAAAACAAAAGAGCATGAAAGCGGGTGATGAAGTAAAAGAGAAGCCCAAGGTTCATCAGCAATAGTATGGGTATGGCTAACGAAAAAAAACCCGTTATCCAGAAACTAGCAGGCGAAATATAAGGGCTTATGTAAGCAAGTAAGGTAAGCGTTGCTATTATAAAACTGAAAGCCTTGGTCAAAATAACTACTCTTTGTGGGTGTTAAATTAGTCGTCAGCAGGAGCACAATATAAACAATATTATTACGAATAAATTGCTTATGGAGCGATTCTACAGCAAAATATTAACGCTGAAAGTGTAGCCTCATTCCCAATTGAGAATCATTTATTTGTCCATTAATGTAGGCATGGTGTCCTGAAATCCAGGTATGCTTCACCTTAGAGGTAAAAGTCTGTCCTTCAAAAGGGGACCATCCACATTTAGAAAGAATGTTAGCTGGAGTTACCTGCCAGGGCTCATTTAAGTTAACCAGCACCAGGTCTGCATAATAACCTTCACGTAGATAACCTCTACGGTCTACTTCAAATAAGATGGAAGGATTGTGAGCAGCTTTTTCTACTATTTTCTCAAGTGTAATTTTACCCTGATGATACATCTCCAGTAGGGTAACCAGGCTATGCTGAACCAATGGCCCACCAGAAGGGGCTTTAAAATAAGTTTGTTGTTTCTCTTCTTTGGTATGTGGTGCGTGGTCAGTGGCAATTACATCTATGCGGCCGTCTAATACAGCTTTTAGTATCCCTTCTTTATCTTCTGCAGTTTTTACAGCGGGGTTCCATTTAATAAAAGTCCCCTTATCAGCATAATTACTGTCGTCAAACCAAAGGTGATGAATGCAGGCTTCAGAAGTAATTCTTTTTTTGCTCAGTGGGCTGCTATTCTCAAATAGCGTAGTCTCTTTAGCAGTGGAAATATGTAGAATATGTAGACGCGTATTATACTCTTTGGCAAGGCTTACTGCCAGTGAAGAAGATTTGTAGCAGGCGTCGGCACTACGAATAACAGGGTGCATTGCTATAGGCACATCCTCACCGTATTGCTCTTTAAAGCTCTGCATATTTTCACGAATGGTTTGCTCATCTTCGCAGTGCGTAGCTACTAGCATTTCTGCTTTTTGAAACACATTACGAAGTGTAGTTTCATTATCGACCAGCATGTTACCAGTAGATGAACCCATAAATACTTTGAGCCCACAAACTTCTTTAGGGTTAGTTTTAAGCACCTCTTCCAGGTTATGGTTAGATACCCCCATAAAAAAAGAATAGTTTGCTAAAGACTTGGCTGCACCCAGTTGATACTTTTCTTCCAGAAGTTTTTGTGTTAAGGTATTAGGTACTGTATTGGGCATTTCCATAAAGGAAGTAATACCTCCAGCTACTGCTGCTCTTGATTCTGTATACAATTCTGCTTTATGCGTAAGACCAGGCTCACGGAAATGCACCTGGTCGTCAATCAGCCCAGGCAGCAAATATAATCCTTGAGCATCTATGGTTTTGTCAGTAGGAAGAGAGCTTAAATCTTTATCAATTCTGCTGATAAACTTGTCTTCTATAAGCAGGTCTGCTTGATAGGTTTGACCTTCATTGACAAGGGTGGCGTTGAGTATCTTAGTTAGCATAGGCTGCGCAAGTTATCATTTTGGACTGGTATATTACATGAAAGTAAATAGAAAAAAAAGCGTAAAAGTATTATCTGTAATAAGTGAAAAATAGTGATGCCGCTGTTATTAGAGGTAATAAGACATTATGAAAGAATGCTAAGAATAAATGTTGTCTAAAAATAAAATTATAGTTGTTATTTAGCGTTTTCATTACAACAGCAAAATAAAATGTTGTTTGATATTACCATAAAATCTCAGGTAATTATACTTGTCTATTTTAAGCTAAAGTATATAATTTTAGTAACTTTGCGCGTAATGGTGAACCTTGATGTTACTTCTAGAGCCACTTATAGCTCTTCACCAAAGGCACACTTTGAAGAGCTACAAAAGGTACGTCAGACCTGGATATGGATGATACTGTCTATGGGTTTTGCCGGATTAGTGCTTATGGGTGCTCACCAGATTGTTTTCAAGCAAGCATTTGGCGAGAACTTACTAACCTTCTCTTCCATAGTATTTGTTGCTATCCTGCTCGCACTGCTTACAGTCTTTGTATACCAGTCTCATCTTATAACCAAGATAGACGATAAAGGAATTCACTATCGTTTTTTTCCACTTCATCTTCAATACCGTAGCATTCAGTGGAGTGAGATAGAAGAGGTACGAATAAGAGAATACGATGCGCTAAGCGAGTATGGAGGGTGGGGAATAAAGTTTGGTAGCCACGGCAATGCGTATACCGTTAAAGGTCGCTATGGACTTCAGCTAGAACTTACAAATGATCGCAAGATACTGCTGGGTACACAGCGACCCATAGAGTTAGAGCGCTTAATACTACAATTGCTCTATGATTATGAAGTGCACTAATTAGTGGTAGACAAATTCTCCATGCGCTCCTTTGATCGTAACCTGCTTCTGCTCCGATCGCTCGACTCTTCCAATTATTTTGGCTTCTACACCCAGACTTTCAGCAATATCAATAACAAGTTGTGCGTGCTCTTCTGAAAGATATACCTCCATACGATGTCCCATATTGAAAACCTTATACATCTCCTGCCAGTCCGTTCCGCTTTCTTCTTGTATAATTGAAAAAAGAGGGGGGGTATCAAATAGATTGTCCTTAATTACATGAAGGTCACCAATAAAGTTTAATACTTTGGTTTGCGCCCCTCCACTACAGTGGATAAGACCGTGAATATGCGGGCGTAGTTGATCCAGAACTTTTTTCATGACAGGAGCATAAGTACGGGTAGGAGCCAGTACAAGCTTTCCAATATCTATCTGTTCCCCCTCTGTAGTTGTAAAACTCTCTGTGAGTGCCTTGCTTCCACTATATACCAGTGCGTCGGGTACTTGAGGATCAAAGCTTTCGGGATATTTTTTTGCCAGCAAGTGGTGAAATACGTCGTGTCGGGCAGATGTAAGTCCATTGCTCCCCATACCGCCATTATAGTTCTCTTCATATTTGGCTTTGCCAAAAGAAGCCAATCCTACTACTAGGTCGCCAGCCTGAATATTTTCGTTGGTAATTACCTGATCTCGGCGCATGCGAGTAGTTACCGTGCTGTCCACAATAATAGTCCTTACCAGGTCCCCCACATCGGCTGTTTCACCTCCAGTACTAATAATTTCTACTCCATGAGAGCGGAGCATTTCCAGCACCTCTTCAGTACCATTAATGATAGCACTAATCACTTCTCCAGGAATCAGGTTTTTGTTTCTGCCTATAGTAGAAGATAATAGTATTGTATCCAGAGCTCCTACGCATATCAGATCATCAATATTCATAATGATTGCATCCTGTGCAATACCCTTCCAGACAGAGAGGTCTCCGGTTTCTTTCCAGTAGAGATATGCTAAGGAAGACTTAGTACCGGCACCATCGGCATGCATGATATTGCAATAGTCCGGATCGTTTCCCAAAAGATCTGGAACTACTTTGCAGAATGCATTAGGGAAAATGCCTTTATCCAGATTTTTTATAGCCTGATGTACATCCTCTTTAGATGCAGAAACACCACGCTGATCGTATCTTTCACTCATAGGTTTATTATTCGCTAGATTGCAAAGGTACAAATTGTAGCGTGAGGCTGAAATAAAAAAAGCCTGCTTAACGATATCTGATTAAGCAGGCAATTATATGAGTTATTTATTTAGCTAGTTTGAGGCGTCGGCGCGACTATTATCAACACGTGTTACTTTGAATTCGGTTCTACGATTGATCTCGTGTTGCTCTTCTGTCATCGCATTTTTAATTATTAATTGCTGCTCTCCATAACCTCGTGCAGTAATACGATCAGGCGAAATACCGCTATCTACCAGATATTGGACTGCCGATTCAGCCCTGCGTTGCGAAAGCTCCTGATTATAATCGTTTTCCCCTCTGGAGTCAGTGTGAGAGCTCAACTCTATACTAATTTGAGGATTATCTTCGAGAATTTTTACCAGTTTATCCAATTCTACCGCCGCTGCTGCCGTAATAAAAGATTGGTCAAACTCATAGTATATATTCTCTAATACAATAGCCTTGTCCAGTACAATTTTATTGAGCACTAACTTGGTTGTAAAAGTAGTATCTGTAACCATCTCTACCAGCTCTTCTTGTGGTATGGTTTTACCAACAGTACTAAATGGAACACGCGTAGTAAAGTACCCATCTTTTTCGCCGATAAGCTCGTAGTTCGTTCCTCCTTCTACCGGAAACTTAAATTTGGCATCTCCTCCAGAGTTTTTACTATCAATTGTGCTCCCTTCAGGGAAAGCAAGGCTAACCTTTACATCCTGTAGGTTGACCTCCTCTCCAGAATCCTCTT